>NZ_CALHHT010000030.1 GCF_938031315.1 uncultured Campylobacter sp. | reverse complement strand
GCGGCTATCTAAATCATTTATTTCGCGCGCGCGAGCTTAGCTTTTACCGCCTCGCGAGCATTCACAATCTATACTATTACCTGCGCCTTGCTGCGGATATGAGAGAGGCGATCGTGCAAGGGCGGTTTGCGGAGTTTAGGCGTGAATTTTACGCCGCACGAAGCACGGCGCGAGATTAAATTTCAGCAGGCGAGGGCGCGGAATTTAGCGCGATAGTTAAATTTAGCCGCGGCGCGCGGAATTTTAATACGGCGCGCGGACGGTTAAATTTAAACGCGACAAAATTTGGGCGATGAAATTTAATTAGCTGCGGAGCGTGGAATTTATGGCGCGAAATTTAAAATTTTAATGAAGCAGGGTGGCGTCGGTTCGGCTTTTTAATGCGAATGCAAAAGAGTAAAATTTTAGCGTTCACGATTAAAATTTAGCGAGCCAAATTTTAATTCCGCAGATTTGTTAGCGAAATAAAAATTTCGCCGCTAAATTTAAAGGACTAAATTTCGTTACGCGCTAGCTTAAATTTTAGCCTTTTTTATGCGGCGCAGACAGATGAATGCAAATATATAAAACGGCGCGGAGATTGCGAAAATAACGATGTGTTTCCACGCCATAGTATTAAAATCTATACCGGTGATCTGCGTGATTTGTGCTGGAAGCCCAGAAAACGCGTCTATTACGCCGATTGCGATAATAGCGCAGAGCTCCACGGCAAGCGCGATGAGAAACGGTAAGGAGCCCTTGGTCGTGAAGATGAGATACAAAAACGCCTTGAGTTTGTAGCAATACGACAGCAGCCCAAATAGCGCCACTGCGATGCTAAAGATCGCTACGTAGGCGTCAAGCCCTATGGTTTCGTTCTGCAAAACCGTGGCGACGACGCAGATTATCAAAAAGATATTGTAGTTCGTGATCTGCCGCACGGCGTATTGATCGTGTCTGGCGGCCGACAGGAAGATAAATACTTGATTTAGCGGCAAAATGTAGCTCAGCGCAAAGATCAGATAGATAAACAGATCGAAGGTAAGCGAGACGGTATTTTGATTGACATATTCTTGGATCTGCTTAAATGACAGCAGCGACTCGGTGATCTGAGCTCTAAAGATCAGAGCGATGCCGATTAAAATAAGCGGCATAATGTAGGCCTTGATACCGCTCATTCGGATAGGGTTGGTGTAAATTTTACTCTCGAGGCTCTCGCCCTCGCGCGGATCGTCCATCTGCACGAACTCAAATCCCAAAAATTTAGGTTTTTTTGCACCAGCGGGTTTGGCTTTGCGAGGAAGTTTGAATTTTTTAAATTTTTTCGCGATTTTTGTTACTTTTGCGGCGGATCTATCCTCTGCGATATTTTCGGCGGAATTTTGAGGAGATGACTCCTCTGTCGCGTCTATCTCTATGAAATTTTTAGGATCGGAAATCCAGTCGTTATTTTGCTTCGCGGCTTCTTTTGCCTGCGAAGCCGCTTTTTGCGCCGCACGATCCTTGGATTTGGACGTGTCCACGCGTTCGATATTTATCGCGCTGGATGCTAGCGTGTCGAAGCTTACCTCATCGCCGTCGGTTAGGCTAGGATCGCGCTCGCCCAGCATTTCGTAGCTATACTCGACCCCGCCTGTGGCGACTATGACATTTTCACCTCTGATAAATCCGATAAGTCTCATATACTAACATTCCCCGATTTTTTAATGAGAAATATTAGTCAAAATGAACTTAAAAAACGATTATTCTACGGTCACACTTTTGGCTAAATTCCGCGGCATATCTACGTCGTTGCCGAGTCGCACGGAAATTTCAAGAGCTAAAATTTGCAAAATCAGCATCATCTCAAAAAATTCGCTCATCGCGTGGCTTTGCTCGCTCGTTTTGATAAAATCATCCGCGACCTCGGGCTCTTCCGGGCTGATAGCTAAAATATACGCATCGCGCGCGGCAAGCTCTTCAACATTGCTTTTGGTTTTTTCGTAGAGCAAATGCTTTGGCATCAGCGCAACCGTAAAGAGATTAGAATCGGCAAGAGCGATCGGTCCGTGCTTCATCTCGCCGCTTGGATAGCCCTCCGCGTGCAGATAGGAGATCTCTTTGAGCTTGAGCGCGCCCTCAAGAGCGAGCGGATAGAAAATATCGCGCCCGATAAAGAAAAAGCCGTGTCCGTGCAGATAGTGCTTGCTCATGCGGTAAATTTTATCCTGCAAGCCGTCCTTGATCTTTAGAATTTGCGGGATATGAAGCATTGCCGAAATTTCGCTCGCGTTGTTTTTGGCGGAGACGGTGCCGCGCAGATTTGCAAGATAGATCACAAACATCCATAGCACCATTACTTGCGTCGCAAAAGCTTTTGTAGATGCTACCCCCTTTTCGATGCCTGCGCGGGTGAGGATCACGCTGCCCGCCATGCGCACGATCGAGCTATTATCGACGTTGCAGATCGCAAGCGTCCTAAGACCGGCTTTTTTAGCGATATGTAGCGCCTCTAAGGTATCGGCGGTCTCGCCACTTTGCGAGATCACGATAAATAAGGAATTTTTGTTTAAAAATGGCTCCTTGTAGCGGAATTCGCTGGCAACTTCTACTTTCGTGCGGATTTTAGCGATGCGCTCGAAAAGATACGAACTTACGAGCGCGGCGTGATAGCTCGTGCCGCAGGCGCATAGTACAACCTCGTCGATACCCTCAAACATCGCTGCATCAAGCTCGTCAAATTTTATCTTGCCGCCCTTTATTACGCGCCCCATCATCGCTTCGGTTACGACTTGCGCTTGCTCGTAAATTTCTTTTTCCATAAAAAATCTAAAGCCCTCTTTTTGCGCATAGCCTTTATCTTTCGGAAGCTCACTAAAGGCGCAATTATGCGGTTTAGAGTTTTTAAAAACGTCGATTTGTCCAAGCTTGGCAACGCCGTAAATTTGATCGTCCAGATACGCCGCCGTATTCGCAAGCCCGATGAGCGGAGCGTCCGAGGAGCTAAAGAAAATTTCGTTTTTATCGTTTTTTGCGACGATGAGCGGAGCTGCGTTTTTAGCAAAGAAAATTTCTCCGGGTGCTGCCTTGGTGATCAAAAGCGTAGCGTATGCGCCTTTTAGCCGTTTAATTGTGGCTTCATATGCCTTAAATGCGTCGTTGCTAGCCTTGAAATTTTTTTCAAAAAGATGCACGATCACTTCGGTATCGGTCTGGCTTAAAAATTTCACGCCATCCGCTTCGAGCTCATCTTTTAGCTCGATGTAGTTTTCGATGATGCCGTTATGCACGACGAAGCTAAAATCCCCAAAATGCGGATGCGCGTTAAGCTCGGTGGGCTTTCCGTGCGTCGCCCAGCGAGTATGTCCGATCGCAACGCCAAAGCCTTGCGAAGTGAAATCTTTCATCTTTTCTTCGAGATTATTTAACTTGCCGACTGCTTTGAAATACTTTATATTCGCACTTTCGTCCATCACGGCAAGCCCTGCGCTGTCGTATCCGCGATACTCAAGTTCTTTCAGTCCGTTTATTATGATTTTTTTCTTTTCGGCATTTCCTATGTAGCCTACGATTCCACACATTTTGCTTTCCTTGTTTAAAATTTGGCGCCCATTTTACTACGCTATTTTAAATTAACGAAATTCGGCTCTAAATTTAGTCCGCTTATCCGTTTTGTAAGCAAAAAATTATATAATTAGCACAAAATTTGGCTTGGGAAATCGATGGAAATTTTAGAAAAACTACAAAGCGGCGAGAGATTAGATTACGAAGACGGCGTGAAATTATGGGATTTAGATCTTTTCGATCTGGGCAAATTCGCCTTTGCTATTCGCAAAGAAAAAAACGGCAAAAACGTCTATTTCAACGCAAATCGTCATATCAATCCTTCGAATTTATGCGCAGATACCTGTAAATTTTGCGCATTTTCGGCGCACCGCAAGAACGAAAACGCCTATACGATGAGCGATGATGAGATCATGCGTATCGTGGATGAGACGGTAGCGCGCGGCACGAAGGAGATTCATATCGTAAGCTCGCACAATCCATTCGTTACGCCGCAGCAATATTTGGGAATTTTCAAAGCGATAAAGCAAAAATATCCGCTTGTGCATATCAAGGCGATGACCGCGGCGGAGATCGATTACTGGCGGCGAAAGTGGAAGATGAGCTACGAAGAGACGATAGAGCTGATGATGCAAAGCGGCGTGGATTCGATGCCCGGCGGCGGCGCTGAAATTTTTGACGAGCAGATCAGGGATCAAATTTGCAAAGGCAAGGTCTCAAGCGAGCAGTGGCTACGTATCCACTCGCTGTGGCATGCTCGCGGGCGTCAGAGCAACGCCACGATGCTCTTTGGCCATATCGAAAGCCGCGCTAACCGTATCGATCACATCTTGCGTATCCGCGCGCTGCAAGATGAGAGCCTAGCTCGCGCTAACGACGGCGGTTTCAACGCCTTCATCCCGCTCGTGTATCAGCGCGAGAACAACTATCTGGACGTGAAGGGCTTTTTGGGCTCGGTCGAAATTTTAAAAACGATCGCGATTAGTAGAATTCTGCTCGACAACGTCGCGCATATCAAGGCCTACTGGGCGACCTCGACCTTAAGCTTAGCCCTCGTAGCGCAGGATTTCGGCGCGGACGATCTTGACGGCACGATCGAGAACGAAAGCATTCAAAGCAGCGCCGGTGCCGGCAGTAAAAAAGGGCAGCGCAAGCGCGATTTTATCGATATGATCGGCACCGCAGGTTTCGTGCCGGTCGAGCGCGACAGCTTGTATAACCAGATCGAAATTTACGAATAAATTCTAAAGGAGGAGCAAGTGGAGAAATTCTTTCATCTCGCCGCGGCAAAAACGTCGGTAAGGCAGGAGCTTATTGCGGGGCTTACTACGTTTTTGGCGATGATTTACATCGTGCCGGTAAACGCTAACATTATGAGCATCGCAGGTATGCCGTTTGATGCGCTGGTTACGGCAACCGCGCTTATTACGATAATCGCGACGCTATTTAACGGGCTTTTTGCAAATACTCCCGTAGCGCTTAGCGTCGGCATGGGGCTAAATGCGTATTTTACCTTTGCGTTGTGCGTGGATGCGAAGCTGCCGTGGCAAAGCGCGCTTGGCATCGTAGCGATAAGCGGGGCGCTTTTTACCGTGCTTTCGTTTACCAATTTTCGCGTTTGGGTTATCAAATCTATCCCACTTGATCTGCGTCGCGCCATAAGTGCGGGTATCGGCGCTTTTATCTGCTTCATCGGACTTAAGCAGATGGGCGTCATCGCGCCTAGTCAGGCGACGCTAGTAACTTTAGGAAATTTAAAAGATCTAAACGTTTTACTTGGAATTTTAGGCTTAGCGGTAGTGCTGGTGCTCTTCGTGCTTAGAATTAAGGCGGCGTTTATCTTAAGCATTTTGATTACTTCGTGCGTTGCGTGGGTGGCTGGAATTTCGCCCGCACCACATGGCATAGTAAGCGCGCCAAGCGGCATAACGCCGATATTTGCTAAGCTAGATATCCCCGGAGCGCTGAAGCTTGCGTTCGTGCCTTTTATAATCACATTTTTCGTCACGCATCTATTCGATAGCATCGGCACTCTAACCGGCGTAGGAAACCGCGCGGGGCTTTTTGGAGAGAACAGCAAAGACGGAATGAAAAAACTATCTAGAAATTTAACCTCCGATGCGATAGGAAGCGTCGCAGGAGCCGTTATAGGAACGAGCACGGTCACCGCATTTGCCGAGAGCGCCAGCGGCGTGGAGGCGGGCGGCCGCACGGGGTTAACGGCGGTATTTTGCGCTATGTTTTTCGTGCTGACGCTGTTTATGCTACCGCTATTTAAGGCGATCCCAGCAAATGCAATCTATCCGATCCTCGTAATGGTCGGGGTTTTGATGTTTAGCGAGCTTGGCAAGATCGATTATAGCGACGCGGGAATTTTAATCCCTGCGTTTTTCATAGTGTTTTTGATGCCTTTTACCTACTCGATCACCAACGGCTTAAGCTTCGGCTTTATCGCTTATATCGTAGTTAGACTCGCTCAGCGCAGGATAAAAGATTTAAATTTCGGCGTTTTGACGCTTGGCGCGATTAGCGTTTTAGTATTTTTGATGCATTAAATTTTAAGGAAAGATATGAGATTTTATAGTTTTGATGAGATGGATCGCGACGCAAGAACCATAGCAAAACAGGTTAGGGATGAATTTATGCCTGGTTGACGGCGCGAATCACAGCGTCCACCTCCTCGTCGGTGAGGGTAGGATACATCGGTAGGCTGAGGATCGCGTCGGCGAAGTCGTCTGTCGGGGTACGTGGCACGTCCTTGCATGGGCCGTGGTAGGCACGTTGTCGACGGATGGGGATGGGGTAATGGATCAGTGTGCCGAC
>NZ_CALHHT010000029.1 GCF_938031315.1 uncultured Campylobacter sp. | reverse complement strand
CTGAAGCGCGACTACAAATTCCTTTTTGCCGCAAAGCGAAAATTTTATGAAATTTGCGGCTAAATTTTAACGGGGCTTTGCCGCGAAATTTTAAATTTCGGCTGCAAGATATTTACTCGCATAATTTCTACTTTTAGATTCTATTTATGATCGCTTTTGCGCCGCTTCGGATGCGAAGCCACGAGATATAATCGCTGCCGCAGAATTTCGCGCGGACGATCGAGGATTTTTAAAATTCTAAAATTTTGCCCGTTTAAAACTTTGCGGATCGCGTTTCATCCATAAGGGATTTTAAAATTCTACGCGCGGCGCAACTGAGGATTTTTAAAAGCAGCGAAATTTTAAAAATTCCAAGGGGGCATTCAAATTTTCGAGGCAAATTTAGACTGATTGGAAGTTGCCGAAATTTGGCAAAAGAAGCGAAATTTTGCGGATCGCTCCGCAAAATTTAAAAGAGATTATTTTAGCTTGTCTAGTTCGATGATGTAAGGTACCGAGTTTACCCCCGCACCGAAGTATTTGGCAGCTAGGGCTTTTGCAGCATTTAGCTCGGCAGCGCTTACGTCTTTGGCACCTGCTTTGTTATCTTCGGCGTAGTATTTTCTAAAAACCGCTATCTTTTGCTCGTCAGTTTTAGCATTTTTGATCTCTTTGTAGATGAGTGCGGATTTTGCGTGGCCGTCATCGCCGTGAACGGAGGTCATGATTATATCGACATTGTTATTTTTTAGTGTTTCTTCGATCCTTGCCATCTCTTTGCGGCAGAATGGGCACAAGGCGTCTGTCAGCATCAAAATCGTAGGCTTTTTGGGATCGTTTCCTAGCTTGATGATATTGTCTTTGCTCTCTGCTTTGAAGACCTTACTTAGCTGTCCTGCGATGCGGTCTTGTTTGATCTGCTCCTTATAGACTACGCGTTTTTTAGGATCGATGATATCGGTAAAGATCAGATCGCCTTGGGTGAAGATGATCTCCTCTTGCGACATATTGCCTTGAGAGATTTTTAAAACGACCGCCTCAACGCCCTTTGGCTCGCTAAGTGGGATGCGCTCGGCGATCTTTATATCGATGCCTTGAGGCGCGCCGCCGTAGATAGATAAAATTTCGCTGTCGCTTAAAGCCGCGTTTAGGCTCGCTGCGAGCGCAACTGAAGTTAAAATAGCTTTTTTCATTTTTTTCCTTTGCAAAAAATTCCGCGCATTGTAGTGCAAAATTTTAAATTTTTACTTTTTCAAATAGCGTTTATTGTCGATCGTCACGATATTTCCCATTTTATCTAGGTATTCGAGGTAGCAGATGATGAATTTTCTGCTAAGCCCAAGCTCCTCTTTGGCGTTCGTGACGTTTACGAAGCCCTCTTTTTCGATGATTACGTAGAGGCGCTTGATCGCCAGGGCTAAATTTTCAGCCTCGACGAAGAGATTGTGCGCGAGACGGACGACCTTTTTGGCGTAGGTCAGCTTCTTTAGCGCGTCATCGCCGCTACTGCGGTCGATCTCCAGTTCGTCATAGACGTTATACGGCGCGAGAGGCGCTATGCCGCCCTTTTTGATGAGATCAAAAATTCTGCTCTCCAAGCTCTGTTTGAGCGCGTCAAAATCCACACCAGATTTTACGTAAACTCCGCCCTTTTTGGAGACGATACCGCCCCGCTCAAGCTCGCTAAGCGCGCGCGCGGCGAGCTCTTCGCTAGCCCAGGAGAGCTTTAGAGCGATCGAGGCGGGCGAAAAGATCGCGTAGTCGTTTTTTGAGACGATAAATTTTATGAGATTTTTTACGTCCTCGATCGCGCTTAGATCGTAAACGCATAAATTTGCTTCGTCAAAATACGTCCCCTCTAAGCCGCGCGCGATCTTTACCGCTTCGCCGTACTCCATTCCGAAGCGCTGATAGGCCGAAAATAGCCCGAATCCGTGCTTGTGAAAGCCGCTTAGAATTTTAAACGCTTCGGTGAAATTTCGCTTCAAAAGCGCGGTGAGAAGTACGGCTTTGCTCTGCTTTTTTAGCGGCTCGATCACGGCGTTTAGCACGCGCCCGCCGCCGATTACGCGCGAGTTTGCCAAGCATACGAAGGGCTCTCCGAATTTCAAAAACATCGTTTTATCAAATTTAAAGCTTACGAGCTTCTCGCTGCTTGGAAGTTCCTTTAAAATGAGCGCTTTTGCTGCGCTTTGCTTGCTTCCGACGCAAAACAGCACGTCTTGATTATGCGAAATTTCGCCGCTAAAGGTGCAGTCGGCTTCGTTAAAGCCGCGGAAAAAGCCCTTTTTGCTTAGGATTTGCCCCTTTTGCAGCTCGCTCGTTTTGGCGTCCAGACTTAGCGCGACGCGGTTTGGAGCCTGCGCTAGCGGCGTGTCCTCGTCGTGGATCTGCACGCTTTTGACGTTAAAAATTTTACCCAGATCGCAGTTATAAAGCTTCTCGCCCTTTGAAATCGCGCCGTTAATGAGGCTACCCGTTACGATGGTGCCGAGCCCCTTAAGCGAAAAGACGCGGTCGATGTAGTAGTGCACCACGCCGCCTCCTTGGCGCTGCGCGGGCTTGATATTGAAGAGATAATTTTTCAGCTCGGCGATGCTTGCGGGATCTTTTATGCTGATAAAAAAGGTGTTTAAAATTTGTAAATCCTTAAATTTACCGATGTATTCCTTGCACTGCGCCGCGACCTCCGCCTTGCGTGCGTCGTCGGCTAGATCGCACTTGCTGATACACAAGATCACGCTTTTTACCCCGAGCAGCGATAAAATTTGAATATGCTCTTTGCTTTGCGGCATCAGCCCGTCGTCCGCGGCGACTACCAGCATCGCAGCGTCGAAGGCATACGCGCCGCTAATCATCGTCTTTACTAGATTTTCATGCCCCGGAACGTCGATGAAAGCGACGTTGGTATCCCCAGAGCGCAGATGCGAAAAGCTAAGATCGATCGTGATGCCACGTTCTTTTTCGCTCGGCATTCGGTCTCCCTCAAAGCCGTTTAGCGCCTTGATTAATGCGGTCTTTCCGTGATCGATATGGCCTGCGGTGCCGATGATTACGCTATTCATAAATTTCTCCGATCTTTTTTATTAAATCTTGTAAGTCGCTTTTTAAAATTGATCTGAAATCGAGCAAAAATTTATCATCCTCGATCCGCCCGATTATGCCAGCAGCGCGAAATTTTGCCTGCGTGCTCTGCGGGTCTGCGCCGTCAAGTATCGCAAGCGCGACGCTAGGGTAGGAGGCGCTCGGCATCGTGCCGCCGCCTACGAAGGTGGTAGTAGGCACGATCTGCGATTTTACGCCGATGCGCGATCGCACTAACTCCGCTCGCTCACGCAGCTCATCCAGGCTAAGATGGATCTGATTTATCGTCGTGATGAGGTGAAATTCTTTATTTATATACGCCTTGATCGTCTCGGCAAGCAGGCTTAGCGTGATCTTGTCCACGCGCAGCATTCGCAGTAGCTGGTTTTTGCGCAGGCGCGCGATGAGATCGCGATCCCCTAGGATAATGCCGCACTGCACGGAGCCGAAAAGTTTGTCGCCGCTAAAGCTAAGCAGCCGCACGCCGCTTTTTAAAAGCTCAAAAATAGAGGGCTCGCTTTTGCCTAGCCCAAATCCCAGCTCGCTTACGTAGCCGCTTCCAAGATCGTAGTAATCGATGATCTCGCTAAAGCTTTCCTCTTTTTTCATGCTAAATTTTGCGGGGCAAATTTTAGAAATTCCACCCGGAATTTCGCCCGCGCCGCCTTCATAAAAACGCTCGCTCTTTGTGGACGGCTCGCCGCTATCTAAATTTAGAGCATTCGCAGAAGCTGCCGCTAAGCTTAAACCATTTGGCGCGGAATTTAAA
>NZ_CALHHT010000028.1 GCF_938031315.1 uncultured Campylobacter sp. | reverse complement strand
AAAAGACGGGGTAAAAAGCGACGATATAAAAAGCATAAAATGTTACGTCGATGAGGTTCCCATAAGCTTCATTTGCGATCCGATAGAGATTAAATACGCCCCTAAAACAGCTTATGAGGCAAAATTTTCTATGCCATTTTTGATGGCTACGGCTTTTTTTGACGGCGAGTTAAATTTAAAAAGCTATGAAAATTTAAATAGAGCCGAGGTAATAAAGTTTGCGAAAAAAATAACCTATGAAAAGCGTAAAAATGAAGGCTTTCCTAAATACTTCCCCGGACACATAGAGGCTACTTTAAAAGATGGAAAGATCATAAAAAAAGACGTTTTTATCAACAGAGGAAATTTCGATAATCCACTAAGTTTTGATGAAATTTTTGCGAAATTTAAACAGTGCGCATCTATTAAATTTAGCGAAAAAAAGCTTTTGGCAATCAAAGAGGCCATAAAAAATTATGAAATTTCCGAGGTGGACTTAGATAAAATTTTATAATTCGCTCAAAGCCCGGTGAAATTTCAAAACAAGCTAAATTTAAAGCGTCATTTCGATCGACTGAATCGTCATAATAAATATGCCATATTCGCCACTTAAGCCTCGATAGCTACACGGGAGCAAATTTTATTTCTAGCCAAGCGCCATATATGTGACACCGGCTCAAGAATCACTCCGACCATCCGCCGCACACCTTAATTTAGCTAAATTTACAGCCCGAAACGGCGGCGGGCTAAGCTCAAAAAGCCAACCAAGTTTAAAAAGCTAGCTAAGGCTTTAAACGGCGATCTAAGCTTAAAATTTGCAAAATCATAGTAAGCTTAGCCCATTTTTTACAAAGGTCTGAAATTTGAAAAGCATAATTTTAACGCTGGCGATCCTAGCGGTCGGATTTTATTTTTACTCGATAAATTTTATAGTCACGGTGCTGGCGATCAGCTTCCTCATCTTTTTCCACGAGTTGGGGCATTTTTTGGCGGCGCGGGCGCTGGGCGTGGGGGTGAACGTCTTTAGCGTGGGCTTCGGCGAGAAGGTCTTTACCAAGCGCATCGGCGCGACGCAGTACGCCATCAGCGCGATCCCTCTGGGAGGCTACGTGAGCCTTAAGGGGCAGGAGGATCTGGATCCCGCCGTAGTAAGCGCGGACCCCGACAGCTACAACTCCAAAGGCCCAATCGCGCGCATAATCATACTTTTTGCGGGGCCGTTTTTTAACCTGCTGCTTGCGTTTTTGATCTACATCGCACTGGGCTACATCGGCGTCGAAAAGCTAGCGCCGAAGGTCGGCAAAATTTCGCCAAATTCCGCCGCAGCAAGCGCAGGTCTTATGCTAAACGATGAAATTTTATCGATCGACGGCAAGCAGATCCGCGAGTGGGACGACATCTCAAAGCAGGTAACCGCAGCACCTCTAAGCCTAGAAATCATGCGCGGCGGCGAGCGGCTGAGCCTGCAGCTCACGCCAAAGCTCGGCGAGAAAAAAACCATCTGGCGCGAGAGCATCAGAGTGCCGCTCATCGGCATTTCGCCCGATTACAACGCGACCGTGACGCTATATCACAAGGGCGCGAGCTCGCTTAGCTTCGCGTGGGATCAGACGGTGGAGGCATCAAAGCTCATCTTGGTAGGCCTAGAAAAGCTCGCTAGCGGCGTCGTTTCGCCTAAGGAGATGGGCGGCATCGTCGCCATTACGGACATCACCTCAAAGGCGGTCGATTACGGCGCGGCGGTCCTGCTCGCGCTCGTGGCGCTAATATCGGTAAATTTAGGGCTCATCAACCTCTTTCCGATCCCGGCACTCGACGGCGGGCACATCGCGTTTAATCTATTTGAGCTCATCTTCCGCCGCCCCGTGCCAAAGCGGGTATTCGTAGGCGCCAGCTACGTAGGCATGGGGATTTTAGCGCTTTTGATGATATTTACGGTGCTGAATGATTTCGCTAGAATTTTGGGATTTTACAAATGAGGCTGGATGAAATTTTAAAGCGCATTGAGGCCGCGAAAGCAGGCGCGGGCGAAGTGCAGCTCGTCGCGGTGAGCAAAAACGTAGGCACGGATGAGGTGCGCGAGCTGTATTCGCAAGGACAGATCGCGTTTGGAGAAAACAGAGTGCAGGAGCTGAAGCGCAAAAGCGAGGCCTTGCGCGAACTGCCGCTAAAGTGGCACTTCATCGGCACGCTGCAAAGCAACAAAATCAATCAGCTCATCGCTCTGCGCCCGACGCTGTGGCAGAGCTGCAACAGTTGCGAGCTCGCGCTTGCCGTAAATAAGCGGCTAACTTATCCGCTAGATACGCTGCTGGAGATCAACGCCGCGGGCGAGAGCTCCAAAACGGGGCTCGATAAAAACCGCGCGGTGGAGGAGTTCTTACGCATCAAGCAGGAGTGCAAAAATCTAAATTTAATCGGCGTGATGAGCATCGGCGCGCACGTGAGCGAGCCCGCGCAGATCGCGCGAAGCTTCGAGGTGAGCCGCGAGATCTTCGATGCGCTCGTGCCGCACGGCGCGCGGATCTGCTCGATGGGGATGAGCGATGATTTTGAGCTCGCGATCAAATGCGGCTCGAACATGATCCGCCTGGGTAGAATTTTATACGCCTAAGCGCCGAGGGACGGACTTTATCGCGCAAGCAAATTTTATAGGTGATTTATACGGCGTGCTTGATTTGCCGTGCAAGCTAAATTCGGCGCTTGCCTCAACTATGAAATTTGGCGCAATAAAGCTAGCTCGATGTTAAATTCCAATCTTCGATGAATTTTGCGGCATAAATTTTATGCGGCGCGATAATCAGTCGCACACGGCTCCATGCTACCCTCGATCTGCGGGTTCGGCACCCTGTGCGATGATCGCGCGGCACAGCCCTACGCAATTCTATCGATACGCTCGGTACATGACGACACTCGGTCGCGCGTAAGCTTCATCGGTAAGCTCGGCCGCTCGTCGCGATATAAAATTTTGATGCGTAGGGCGCGACGTAGTAAAATTTAAACGACGCGCCGATAGAGGGCACGCAGAAATTTTAAGCGGCGGCGTAGAATTTTACGCAATAGCTCGCTAATGGACGGCGCGGCGCAAGAGGCTTAAAATAGCGGTGCACTAGCGAGCGACGAGGCGGGCGCGGCGGCGGAAATTTGTGTAGCAGATGCGGTGCCGCGGCGGGAAATTTTAAAACGGTACGACTTTGGCAGGTAAATTTTGGGCGATGGAATTTAGCGTAGCGTCTAGATCGTAAAAATTTTGATGCGTTTCGGCAGTATAAAATTTAAAACGCCTTAGCGACATAAAATTTTAAAACGATATGGCGGCGCTAAATTTTAAGCGATATATCGAAGTAGAATTTTAAGCGACGCAGCACAAGCCCGATCGATAAAATTTAACCAACGCCAAAATTTTAAAATCTAACGCGCTTCGCCGCTGTAAATTCAAAGCAACGGCGAATGAAACGCAATTGCAGCGCAGATGACAGATGAAGCGAAGCTCGTGAAACAGTGTAAAAATTTAACCCGCTTTGGCGCTACAAAATTTCAAAGCGTCAGCGCAGACGACGCGGCTCGGCGAGCGATGTAATGTTTGCAGAAACAGCATTCGCGCGGGTAGAGATATAGACGGTGCACCGATAAAAGGCGAGGCGCGATCCTTTATGCTTTTGCAAACAAGCATTCTGATATGTCCGATCTGCGCTCATACCCGCGTTTAAGGCACGCGGCGGCGCTGCTTACTATTTCTCACTGCACTTTGCAAGCTTTGTTAAAATTTCATTTATATAATCCCTTAAATTTAAGGATTCCTTTAATATTGATTGAATAAAATTCTTTCTGTATATCGATAGATAGAAAAT
>NZ_CALHHT010000027.1 GCF_938031315.1 uncultured Campylobacter sp. | reverse complement strand
GATATCGCCTGTGCGCTGGGAGTTTGCGCGGAACACGCGATCAGCTATACGCCGAGTTTGGGCGCGGATTTTGAGCCGGTTAAATTTGACGATTTAGAAAATTTCTACGACAACGGCGGCGCAAACCACCGCGGATATGAGCTGCGAAACGAGGAGCTCGCCGCTAGCGATGAGGAGTTTGAAATTTCGCTTTCGCCCGCGCTAAGCTGTGCGAAAGGCGAAATTTTAATCTATGAGGCAAATCCGCTGCATCAATTCAATAAATTTAGCGGCGCAAGCAGCGGGCTGGGCGAAGCGGGCGCGCTGTATCTAAGCCCCGGCATCGCCGAAGCTCTGGGCGTAAGCGCAGGCGACGTCGTTAAAATTTACCAAGCAGACGGCGCGAGCAATGATGAAAAAACTAGTGGCGCTAATGATAAAAGCGGCACCGGTCGCGCGAAAAAAGCGGATCGCTCTAACAGTGCACACAAAGTCGGTATCTCTGATAATGAAAATGGCGAAAGCGGCGCAGAGGGGCTCGTAAGCTTAAAGCGCGAAATCGTCGCTAGCGTAAAGATCGATCCAGGCTTTAGCGGGGCGTATCTGCCGTATTTTGACGAGAAGCTGCGCAGCGAGATATTTTTCAAAACCTCACGCTATGCAAGCGTAAAAATCGAGAAAATTTCAAATTCCAAAGGAGAGGGCAGATGAGCGATAGTGCATTTTATTTCGTAGCCACCGTCTTAAAGGCGCTCGTGATTTTAGCCGTCATCGCGCTGCTCTCGGGGCTTGCGACCTATGCCGAGCGCAAGGTGCTTGCCTTTATGCAGCGCAGGATCGGACCCTCTATGGTCGGGCCTGCGGGACTTTTGCAGGTGGGCGCGGATATGATAAAGCTTTTTACCAAAGAGGACGCGATCCCTGCGCGGGCGAATAAGCTTCTTTTCAAAATCGCGCCGATAATATCGGCTACGGGCGCTTTCGTGGCGCTTTCGGTAGTGCCGCTGCTGCCGGAGTTTACGATCGGCGGGCGAACCATCCAGCCGATTTTAAGCGATATAAATGTGGGAATTTTATTTTTGCTCGGAGCTAGCGGCACCTGCGTTTATGGTCTACTGATCGGAGGGCTTGCGAGCTACAATAAATGGGGCACGATAGGCGCGTTTCGCGCGTTTTTGCAGATCACCTGCTTTGAGGTGATAAACGGGCTTAGCCTGATCCCTATCGTGATGATCACGGGTTCGCTCTCGCTCATCGACATCGTAAGCGCGCAAAGCGGCGGCATTGATAAGTGGTTTATCTGGAAAGAGCCCGTCTGCTTTGCGCTCTTTCTCATCGCAGCCTTTGTAGAGTGCAACCGCACGCCGCTGTGCCTCACCGAAAACGAAACCGAGATCGTAGCGGGCGCCGGTACGGCGTATTCTGGTATGCGCTGGGGTATGTTTTTTATCGGCGAATACGCCAATATCATAACCTACTCCGTCGTTACGACGCTGCTGTTTTTGGGCGGATTTAACGCGTTTTGGTTTATCCCTGGTGGCGTTATGATGGTATTAAAATCAAGCCTCGTGTTTTTCTGCTTCCTATGGGCGCGCGCGGCGTGGCCGCATCTACGCCCCGATCAGCTGATGGGGCTTTGCTGGAAAGTCTGCATGCCGTTAGCTCTTGCTTGCGTGCTAATTACCGCGCTAGCGATCGTTTAAGGAGGGTTGCGATGGCAAGATACGCCCAGATCGACAAAAGAGCCTCTATTAACTCAGGCGGCGATAAGCTTCGTAGATTTCTAACCCGCACCTTTCGCGGCGAGCTTTTCGTGGGGCTGTGGGTGGTGCTAAAAAATATGTTTAAGCGCGGTGGCTCGCATACGCTTCGGTATCCTATGGAAAAATTTGTCATGCCGCCTAGATACCGCGGCGTGCACAAGCTTATGCGCCTGCTTGAAAGCGGCAGCGAACGCTGCATCGGATGCGGTTTGTGCGAGAAGATCTGCGTGGCGAACTGCATCGCGATGGAGACAAGCCTCGGCGCCGACGGCCGCAAAAAGGTAGATAACTATTCGATAAATTTAGGGCGCTGCGTCTATTGCGGGCTCTGCGCGGACGTCTGCCCTGAGATCGCTATCGTGCACGGCTGCGAATATGAGCTTGCGAGCGAACAGCGGGCATACTACGGCTTCAAAGAGGATCTTTTGATTCGCGGCGAAAATTTATGTTTAAACGGCGCGGCGCAGGAGTTTGCGGGCTACGGTAGCCTGGATGAAAACGCGGGCACGCGGATCAAGATGACGCCGAACGCCTATATAAAAAGCGACGCCGCAAGCGACGAGCCAAGCTTAAAGAGCGCGGATTCAAATTTAAAAAGCAGCGCCGCGGAAAGCTCTAAAAAAGAGGGCGCCGCTAGCGATAAAATTCTATTTTCAAAGGGCGCGGGCTTAAGCGGCGAAATTTTAGCCGAGCGGCAAGACGTCGGGCGGGCAAGCTTAAAGGAAAGCTCCGCCGCGGACGTCGAAAAGTCTAAAGATAATTCCGTTACGGACGCTCAAAATTCCGCGCCTGATTCACAGCGAAATTCCAAAGAAAATCTCGCCTCTCAAAGCGCCGAAAATTCCGTCGCGCAGGGGGAGGAGCAATGATACAAACGCTTGCATTTTATTTTTTCAGCGCGGTTTGCCTGGCGCTTTTCGGTATCAGCGTTTTTAGCAAAAACGTCCTTTACGCCCTTAGCGCGCTAGCCGGCGGCATGGTCTTTATGAGCGGATTTTTCTTTTTGCTGGATGTGGAGTTTTTGGGCGTAGTGCAGATCATAGTTTATACCGGCGCCGTGATCGTGCTTTACGGCTTCGCGCTGATGTTTTTGGGCGCGGATAAAAACGTAAGCGAGCCGAAAAAGGGGGCAAGGCTATTTTTCGCGCTTAGCGGCGTGATCGCATTTTTGCTCGTGATTATCGTGCTTGGCGCGGTGGTTGCGAACAACGTAGAAACGCTTAAAATTTTAAACACCGACGATACCGAGGCGCTTGGGATGATTATTTTTACGAAATATCTGGCGATTTTCGAGCTTGCCGCCGTGATGCTGCTCGTGGCGATGATCTGCGCTATCGTGCTTGCGCATAAGCAGATGGACGCGAGCCTGAGCTACGAAGAGAGCGAGGGGTAAAATGGGTCTAAATCACTATCTGATCGTTGCTGCGATGATGTTTGGGCTCGGGCTTGCGGGTATGATGAAGCGAAGAAATTTGATAATGCTCTTTTTTTCGAGCGAAATTTTATTAAACGCCGCAAATTTAGCCCTCGTAGCCGTGGCGAAATTTTACGACAATATAAACGGCGAAATTTTTGCGCTTTTCATCGTCGCGATCGCCGCGAGCGAGATGGCCGTGGGGCTTGGGCTGCTCATCTTGTGGTATAAGAAAACGGGCAGCATCGAACTTGACAGCTTCGTAAATTTTAAAAATCCTTCTAAGGATGGGTCTGATGCTTGATACCGTTTTTGTATGGCTCTTAATCGCCCTTTTCGCACCGCTTGCCTCGGCGATCTTCGCAGGCGTTTTCATTCGCGCCAAAGATAAGATGTTTATTGGTGTAATCTGCTCGGCGCTGGTGATTTTAAGTACTATCGCGTCGCTTGCTTTGATGGAGCTCGTCTCTGACAACCGCCTAATCAGCGTAAGCTTAGCCGATTTCATAAGCACGGGATTTTTGGACGCAAAATTTAGCTTTCTCATAGATAGCGTAAGTGCGGTGATGATGGTGGTCGTAGGCATCGTTTCCAGCGTAGTGCACGTGTATTCGATCTACTATATGTGGGATGATGAAAACTTCGCTAAATTTTTCAGCTTCCTGGGGCTTTTCGTTTTTTCGATGCTGGTTTTGGTAACGAGCGATAATTTTTTAGGACTTTTTATCGGCTGGGAGGGGGTCGGACTTTGCTCGTGGCTGTTAATAGGCTTTTGGTACGACAGGAGCAACTACAGCTGGTGCGCCAATGAAGCTTTCATAATGAACCGCATCGCAGACCTTGGGATGTTGCTTGGAATTTTTCTGATCTATTTAAATTTCGGCTCGCTGCGGTACGAGGTGGTGTTTGCGAACGCAGCGAGCTTGGAGCCTGAAATTTTAACCCTGATTGCAGCGCTTTTATTCATCGGCGCGATGGGCAAAAGCGCGCAGTTTCCGTTCCATACCTGGCTTGCCGACGCGATGGCGGGTCCGACGCCCGTGTCCGCGCTTATTCACGCAGCGACGATGGTTACGGCGGGCGTTTATCTGGTGATCCGCGCAAACGCGATTTTCGCGCTCGCGCCCGAAGTAAGCGGCTTTATCGTCTGCTTGGGCGCTTTCGTGGCGGTCTTTGCGGCGTCGATGGCGCTGGTTCATAATGATCTTAAAAAAATCATCGCCTACTCCACGCTTTCGCAGCTTGGCTATATGTTCGTAGCCGCGGGGCTCGGGGCGTATTGGATCGCGCTATTTCATCTGGCGACGCATGCGTTTTTCAAGGCACTTCTATTTTTGGGCGCGGGCAACGTAATGCACGCGATGAAAGACGATCTAAATATCCAAAATATGGGCGGATTATATAAGTTTATGCGACCTACGGCGATTTTAATGTGCATAGGCTCGCTCGCGCTTTGCGGATTTTATCCGTTCGCTGGTTTTTTTTCAAAAGATAAAATTTTAGAAGCGGCGTGGAGCGCGGACGCGTATTTCATCTGGGCGCTGCTGTTTGCGGGTGCTGCGATGACGACATTTTATAGCGTGCGTCTGATAATGCTCGTGTTTTTCGGCAAGCAAAAATTTACCCACCATCCGCACGAGGCGAAAGGCTTTGCCCTCATCGCGATGGGCGTGCTAGCCGTGCCTGCAGTGATCGCGGGCTTTTTCGAGCACGATTTTGCTGAGTTCGTGCTTAGCATACTGCCGGGCTTTAAAGCTTCGATCCCGCACGGCGTGGAGGTAATTTTGATCGCCATAACGCTAGCGATGATAAGCGCGGTAGCGATCGGCACGATTTGGACATACGGCAAGGGTAAATTTAGCCAAAATTTAAAGAACTGCAAATTTTATAAAATTTTGATCGCTCAGTATTTTATCCCGCAAATTTACGAGCGCGTGATCGTGCGCGGATACGCTAAGCTTAGCGAGATCTGCGCTAAATGCGACGGCGCGATCATAGACGCCAGCGTCGATCTGATCGCTCGCGTGGCGGTAAAAAGCGGCGAAGGTGCGGATCGCGCAAGCAATAGCGGAGATTTGAGCGCAAATTTAAGGTGGATGGTTTTGGGATCTTTCATTTTGCTGATTTTGGCGTTTGCGCTGTGAGGTGGGCATGGAATACTTTTTAAGTTTGGTTATATTTTTTCCGGCGGTAGCTGCGGTTTTAGGCTTTTTGATCGACGAAGCGAGCATCAAGACCTACGCCGTTACGATGAGCTTTATAGAGTTCGTGCTTTCGCTCGTTTTGTGGATACTCTACGAGCCGGTGGACGGCATCGCGTTTAGCGTGCTGCACCCTTTCATAAGCGAATACGGCATCAACTACTTCATCGGCGTGGACGGAATTTCGCTGTTTTTAGTGATCCTAAGCACGCTGGTTACCTTTTTGGCGCTACTTAGCCTAAGCATTAAAGAGCGCGCCAAAAATTTAATCATCTGCATTTTGTTTTTAGAGATGACGATGGTGGGCGTTTTCGTGGCGCTGGATGCGATTTTGTTTTACATCTTTTGGGAACTTTCGCTAATTCCAATGCTCTACATCATCGGCGCGTGGGGCAGCGGCAAGAGAATTTACGCTGCGGTAAAATTTTTCATCTACACCTTCCTAGGCTCGATGTTTCTACTCGTAGGGCTCGTAGCGATGAGCTATTTCTATCACGAGGCTACGGGCGAGTATAGCTTTAATATCCTAAACTGGCAGAGCCTATCGCTGCCGCTTAGCACGCAAATTCCTCTGTTTTTGGCATTTTCGGTTGCCTTTGCGATCAAGACGCCTTGCTTTCCTTTTCATACCTGGCTTCCGTATGCGCACGGGCAAGCCCCTACGATAGGCTCAGTTTTGCTTGCCGCGGTGCTTCTTAAGATGGGCACCTACGGCTTCGTGCGATTTTCGCTGCCGCTATTTCCCGACGCGAGCGTGCATTTTAGCGGGATGATGTGCGCCGTAGCGATCGTTATGATCATCTATGCAAGCTTCATTGCCTTTGCGCAAAAGGACATCAAACAGGTTATCGCGTATAGCTCGATCGCGCATATGGGCGTCATAATGCTTGGAATTTTTTCAATGAGCCGCGAAGGAATGAGCGGCGCGGTATTTTTGATGATCAGCCACGGTATCGTAAGCGGCGGGCTTTTTATGCTCGTTGGCTTTTTATACGACCGCAGGCATACGAAGCTTTTTAGCGAATTCGGCGGGCTTGCGCGCGTGATGCCGCTTTATGCGTTTTGTTTTTGCGTCGCGCTGCTAGGCTCGATAGGACTTCCTCTTACGATCGGCTTCGTGGGAGAATTCCTAAGCCTTGCGGGGATTTTTAAAATCAGTTTTAGCTATGCGCTTTTGGGCGGGCTCGGTATCATAATGGGCGCGATCTATTCGATGAATCTTTATAAAAAGACCTTCTTCGGCGCACTCGTGCATGAGGAGAATAAGAAACTAAGCGATCTAAACAGAACCGAGCTTTGCTCTATCGTCCCGATCTGCGTGCTGGTGGTAGTGCTGGGCGTCGCGCCGAATCTGATGTTAAAGAGTATCGAGCCTACTGTGACGCAAAGTCTTGAGCTGATGTTTAACAAAGCCTCTCAAACCGCGACTCGCGCCTATATGGAAAAAGCAAATTTTAAGGTAAGAAGCGATGCAAAATAATCTTTTAAATTTAGCCTCGATCGCGCCTATGGCGATACTTGGAGGATTTGCCCTGCTGATGCTCGCGGTTTCGCTTTTTGCGCGCACGCTATCGTATAAATTTTACGCCGTCATCACGATACTGGCGCTAGCTCTGGGCTTCGGGCTTGTTTTCGGATACAACAGCGGCATACGCGGGCTTTTCGACGTGATGTTAGTAGACGGAATCGCGACGCTATCGATGCTTATCATGCTCGCAGGTTCGATATTTTTCATCTTTCTATCTTTGGGTGCAAGAAGCGCGCACGAGTACCACACGGCGGAGTTTTTCGTGCTGTTTTTATTCGTGCTCGTGGGCTATGAGTTTATGGTCGCGAGCGAAAGCTTAATGATGATCCTCGTTGGGCTTGAGACGGGCTCGCTGGCGCTTTATACGCTAATCGCGCTGCATAATCGCGCCAGATCGGTCGAAGCGGCGCTAAAATACTTCATAATGGGCGCGCTGGGATCAGGCTTTTTCGCATTCGGCGCGGCGATGTTTTTTCTATCGACCGGCTCTATGGAAATTTCAAATATCGCGCAGATCGCCAAGAGTTCAAATTTACAAACCAACGTCTTGCTTTTCGCCGCCTGCTCATTTATGATCGTCTCGATAGGATTTAAGCTCTCGCTGATCCCGTTTCACACCTGGACGCCCGACGTTTACGAGGGTGCGAGCTCGGCTATGGCGGGCTTTTTGTCCGTCGTGCCCAAGATCGCGGGCTTTGTCGTGGCGATCAGGCTATTTGAAGCATTGCAAAGCATCGGCGTGCAGTGGCTAAACATCGTGCTCTACGCCGTAGCGGTGCTTACGATGAGCTTAGCGAACCTCATGGCGCTCGTGCAGCGCGACGTCAAACGGATGCTAGCTTTCAGCTCCGTTTCGCACGCAGGCTTCGTGCTCTGCGCGATCGTGATCGGCTCGACGCAGGCAAATGCGGCGCTTTTCACCTACTGGATCCTATACGCCGTGGCAAACCTCGGGGCGTTTGCCTTCATCTGGTGCGTACGGCAAAGGCGCGCGCGCTCGTTAAATTTAAAATTTAAAACCCAAAGCATTGCTTTAAATTTAAATGCAAACGGCGAGGAGGGGAATTTTATCTCAAACGCAAAGCTCTCTTTTTCGCAAAATCACGAGTTAGCAGACCTTGCCAATGAATTAAATTTAGGCGCGAACGGACAAAATTTAGCTTGCGGCGAGCGGAGCTTTAAAGCAAGCGAGCGGAGCTTTAAAGCAAGCGAGCAGAATTTTAAAGCAGGCGAGCAAAATTCTAAAGCAAGCGGGCCAAATTTGAAAGCGATCGAGCCCGGCGCGGAAGCGAGCCTTTTCGGCACTAAAACTTGCGAGCCAGGCGCCGAAATTTGCGAGCAAAGCTCTAAGTTCGCGGCTCGCTTCGAGCATCCGTTTGAGAAATTTGACGGGCTGATCCGCACCCATCCGCTCTTTGCGCTATGTGCGGCGATCTTTATGCTCTCGCTTGCGGGCATTCCGCCGTTTAGCGTGTTTTGGGGCAAGATGTATCTGCTAAGCGCCGCGGTCAATTCTGGCTACTTCGCCCTCGCCGTCATCATGGCGGTAAATAGCGCGCTCGCGCTGTACTACTACCTGCGCCTCATCGTGCGTATGTTTTTGCACGAGCCGCGGGAGAACGCGGAGCTTGACGGCTCGCTGAGCGCGGTCTCCGTGCAGATAAAATTTGCCGTCGTGCTAGCTAGCGTGGCGTGCGTGTTGGCGCCGTTTTTGGTGAAATTCCTAACCGGCGCGGTAAATAATTTCGTCTTTTTAAGCGGGTATTGAGCTAAAATTTTAAGCGCGAATTGAACCCATCGCGCTTTGCCAACAAGGAGAGATATGTTTTTGGGCGAGCTAAGTGCTGACGGCTACGGTTTTGCGCTGCTTGATGTGCGCGATTTGAGTGAGTTTTTAAAGGAGCGAAAATGCAGAGCAAAAAAGCTTCTAAGCTACTGGGACGCGCACAAGCAGCTGTTTTATGACGCCGTAAAGGGCGCTAAATTTCGCCCTTTTATCCGCTTAAGGTGCGCAGCCATGAGATCTTCGTTTGTATGGACGAGGAGTTTGCGCCGCCTGCGGGCTACGAAGTAGCTTTCAAGCGCGATGAGCTGTATTTCGCCCCGCAAAGCGGCTCCGCGATCCTAGCGAGCTTCGATGCTTTGCAGTATCGTTTCGATAAGCTAAAAAGCGGCGAACTCGAGCTAGGCTATGAGTGCCAAAGCGGCGCTGCGGGCAAGATACGAAAATTTAATTCCACGCTCAAGCTCGGCTTGCAAAGCGGCACTTACGAGCTTTGCGTCGTTGGGCTAAAAAACAGCTCGCAGCACTTCGAGAAATACGGCTACGCCTTTATTTTCAAGCGCAACGTAAGCGTGGAAAATCAAAATTTTGATAGGCTTGATAACGATAAATTTAGCTTTGATATTTGCGAAAGTGATTAAATTTAACCTGAGCTTCGCGCCGCACGAGACCTTGGCGCGACCCGCAAAATTTTAAAGACGCGATTCAGCGCGGTAAATTAAATCTAAATTTTACTCCCTTGCTCCGTTGTTTTTTAGCAAACGCGCAAATTTTGATAAATTTCGATTTTAAATCTCGCGGCGAAGGAGCTTTAAAATTTCACGCTCCAGCTCTTGCGGCGGCGCTGAAATTTTATCCGCAAACTGCGAGCGGTTGAAGGTGCGTTGGCGCTTTGCAAGCTGTACCGTGTGCAGGCTTACGAGCTGCTCGCACTGCGCCCGCGAGATCTGCCCGCGCAAAAGCTGCCCGCATTCCTTCAGGCCGATGCAGCCTAGCGCCCTGCACTCTGAGCCGTAGCGGGCGAATAAAAACTCCGCCTCCTCCAAAAGCCCTCGCTCAAACATCGCCTTCGTGCGCGCTTCGATGCGTCCTGCAAGCCACTGCTTGGGCGCGTCGATCTCAAAAATTTTAATATCCGAAATGACGGGCGGGGCGGTGTTTTCGCGCAGAAATTTACTCGGCGCCTCGCCGCAAAATTTATAGATGCTTAGCCATTTTTTTAAACGAAAGCTGTCCGCCGCGCTAAATTTCGCGGCAAATTCCGGATCGATGCGCTGCGCTAGAGCGTAAATTTCATCGTTTGAAATTTTGCTTTTAAAATCGGGAACCTTCGGCGCCAGCCCGCTTAGCATCGCTTTTAGATAAAATCCGCTGCCGCCGGTGATTATCAAAGGCACGCCGCTACGCTCTGCAAAAGCCCGCGCGGCTGCGTATTCTTTGATAAACTCGCCGACGCTAAAGTACTCGTTTGGATAGATTAAATTTACGCCGAAGTGCTTGATCTCGCGCAGCTGCTCCTCGCTTGGCTTAGCGCTTGCGATGTCGATTTGCCGGTAAATGCAGAGCGAATCGAGGCTCAAAATCACGGCGTCCATCTCGCGCGCGATACTTAGCGCAAGATCGCTTTTGCCGCTTGCGGTGGTGCCGATGATCGCGATCTGTGGGCTTGCATGCGAGTTTTGATTTTGGCTCAAGGCGTTTCCTTTCGTAAATTTTTCGTTCAAATTATATCAAATTTAGAGCTATTCTTACTTTTTTTTGATACAATGGTGCCCAAAATAAGGGGCAAAATGGCTAAATTTAAAGAAATTTTATCCGATATCAACGAATTAATAGTTTTTAAACACTCGGTTTTCGCGCTGCCGTTTATCTTTACGGCGATGATTACCGCGAGCAAGCTGCAAAGCGGCTCGGTATGGTTCGGCTGGAAATTGCTTTTTTTGGGGATTTTATGCGCGGTGAGCGCGAGAAGCTTTGCAATGGCGCTAAATCGCTACTTGGACGAAGATATCGACCGCGCCAATCCGCGTTGTGCTTCGCGCCCTAGCGTGGACGGACGGATCGGACGCGGGAATTTACTGTTTTTCATCATCGCAAATGCAGTGGTTTTCATAGCGGTTTCGGCGCTTATAAATCCTTTGGCGCTTAAGCTTTCGGTGCTGATTTTAGCGGCATTGGGCGGGTATTCATATTTTAAACGCTTTAGCGAAACCGCGCATTTAATGCTCGGCTTTTGCTTAGGGCTTGCGCCGATTGCGGGAGCGATCGCCGTTAGCGGCGTAATTCCGCTATGGTCGGTGCTGCTATGCTTTGGAGTAGTATTTTGGGTAGGCGGCTTTGACGTGCTGTATTCGCTTCAAGATATGGAATTTGACCGCACGGCTGGGCTTTACAGCATCCCCGCGCTTTACGGCAAGGAAGCTTCGATGTTTATCTCCAAAATTTTTCACGCCGTGGCGGTGCTTTTTTGGCTGCTGTTTTGCGCGGCGGCAAATTTAGGCTTTTTTGCCTATCTGGGCGTGGCTGCGTGCGCGGCGATCCTGTACTTCGAGCATAAGATCGTGCAGAAAGATTTTAGCAAGATTGATCGCGCGTTTTTCACGCTCAACGGCTACTTGGGCATCGCCTTTTTTGCTTTTGTTTTTGTAAATTTATTTTAAGGAACCCCTATGGATCTTAACACTATCATCATTTTAGGACTCTGCGTCGTTATATTTTTGATGTTTTTCGTCATATATTTTAAGGATAAGCAAGCGGATAAAAAATTCGAACGCTTCGATCAGGTGTTGACCGATGCTATGCAGGAAAATTATCTGCTTAAAAAGAAGGTCGAGGAGCTAAAAGAGATGATCGATTCGGGCGGCAAAGTCGCTCCAAATATCGATATAAACGCGATTGCCGACGTAATCGACGAGACGATAGAGCAGAGACTAGATGTAGTGCCTACGATGATCGACGAGCGGGTAGAAAAGCAGATCAGACCGCTTCTGGATCAGCTTAAAGAGCTCATCGGCTCGGTAAGAAAATAGCCGGAGCAATATAAAAATAAAATTTTGCAAAATCGCTTTGTTTTTTATATAATCGCCGCAAATTGATATTAAGGCAAAATATGCTAATTGATAAATTTGGACGAACGATCGATTATTTGCGCATTTCAGTTACGCAGCGGTGCAATTTCAGATGCAGATATTGCATGCCTGCTACGCCGTTTAATTGGGTACCGCGAGAGAATATTTTAAGCTTTGAGGAGATGTTTTTATTCGTCAAAGTTGCGATCGACGGCGGCGTAAAAAAGATCCGTATCACCGGCGGCGAACCGCTGGTGCGAAAGGGGATCGAGGATTTTATAAAGATGATCGCGGATTACGCTCCGGACATCGATCTTGCGCTTACCACCAACGGGTATTATCTCAAAAACTACGCGCGCGCCTTGAAAGACGCGGGGCTAAAGCGCATCAATATGTCGCTTGACTCGCTGCGTCCGGAGCGGGCTAAATTTATAGCTCAGCGCGGCGTGCTTTATAACGTCCTAGAGGGTCTTGACGCCGCGCTTGAAGCGGGACTAAAGGTCAAGCTAAACACCGTCGCGCTAAAAGGGATCAACGACGACGAGCTTATTTATTTGCTGGAATTTGCCCGCGAAAAGGATTGTCAGATCCGCTTTATAGAATTTATGGAAAACACCCATGCCGGCGATCTTACAGGCTTAAAATCGAGTGAAATTTTAGATATTTTAAGGCGTAAATTTATCTTTACCGCTCTGCCGAAATCGCAAAGCTCGCCCGCGTCGCTTTACGCGCTCGGGGACGGCTACACCTTCGGCATCATCGATCCGCACAAGCATGATTTTTGCGAGAGCTGCAACCGCATCAGACTAAGCGCCGAGGGGCTTTTGATCCCGTGTCTTTACTTCGAGGACGCGCTAAGTATCAAAAAGGCGGTCAAAGAGGGCGACATCGCCGCAGCCGCCGAAATTTTGGCTAAAATTTTAGCGAATAAGCCCGAAAAAAATCGCTGGCAAGCGGACGCTTCGAATGAAATTTCAAGCCGTGCATTTTACGAGACGGGCGGATGAGGCTTGTTGAGAGCTTTTTAAGTATCCAAGGCGAGGGCAAATATGCAGGCAGGCTCGCGTTTTTCTTTCGCTTTGCGGGCTGTAATCTGCGCTGCGAGGGCTTCGGCGGCGAGCGCGTTTCGCCAAAGACCGGCGAGATCTTGCGCGGCTGCGATACGATCCGCGCGGTTTTTACGAGCCACTTCGAGCACGAAGAAATTTTAAATTTAGCCCAGCTTTTGAATAAAATTCCAAATTTATCCGCTTCGTCCTGTTTCACGCCCGCACGCTCTACGCCGGGTTTTTGCGCCGCCGAGTCTTTTTCTGAAAGCGATACGTTAAATTCCGCCGCCGCGCAAAAGCTTCTCCGTCCAAATAGTAGCGCAGAAAAATCTTTAAATTTAACGAGCGAGAATTCTTTAAATTTTGCGGCGCAAAATTCTTTAAATTTAAATCCGCAAAGCTCCGCCTCGCCCCAGAGCGCTAAGCTTCATCAAAAGCCGATCGTCGTTATCACCGGCGGCGAGCCGATGTTGCATCACAAAGAGGCACTATTTTACGAGTTCGTCTGCGAGCTGCTCGCGCGCGGACACGCAGTGCACTTCGAAACCAACGGCACGATTTTCGTGGATTTTGAAAAATTTCCCGCCTACAAAAGCTGCGTCTTCGGAATCTCGCCTAAGCTTTCAAACTCCGCCGAGCCGCGCGAACGCAGGTTAAACTTCGCCGCGCTGCGAAGCTTAAAACAAAACGCCAAGGATAGCTTTTACAAGTTCGTCATCTCGCCCGAGTTTGACGCGCAGCCCGAGATCGCTGAAATTTTAGCGGCGTGCGAGAGCGAGGTTTATTGTATGCCGCGCAGCGCAGATCGTCGCGAGCTGGAAAGCGGCGCGCAATTTTGCGTGGATTTTTGCCTAAAAAACGGCTATAATTACTCCGATCGCCTGCACATTAGAATTTGGGGCGAGAAGGACGGGGTATGATAATCAGGAAATTATACGAATTCGAAAACGCTCACATCGTGCGCCTGTGCGGCTCGAAGCGGTGCCGCACGAGCATCCACGGTCACTCCTACAGATGCGAAATTTTGCTTAGCTCAAATTTTTTAGATGAAGCGGGTATGGTTTATGACTTCGGCTACATGAAGCTCGGTATCCGCGAGCTTATCGATAGTTTCGATCACGCTACGACGATCTACGCGCACGATGATGCGGGCTATATCGCGGATCTTAAAAAACACAGCGCGCGCTGGGTACAGATACCGCTAAATCCGAGCGCGGAGCAGTTTTGTAGAATTTTTTTCGTCCTTGTGGACCGACTTTTGAGCCTGACTCAGATGCAAAACGGCGAGCGCGAAGTAAAGCTTCACAGCGTCATCGTGCACGAAACTGCCACCGGCTACGCGCAGTGCTTCCGCGAGGACGCCTACAATCCGCAGATGGGCGAGATCGCGCTGGAAAAGATAGAATTCTCGCCGGCCGTGCGCGAGGAGTGGAGGCAGCCGGAACTTTGGCAAAAGCTTCTGCGCGGCGAAAAAATCATCTATCCAAAGGATTGCTGATGAGAAATTTCTTTAAATTTGGCGCGGGATTTGTGCGCGTTTTTGCCACATGCGCGATCTTTGCCTGCGCGCTTGCTTTGAGCGGCTGTGACGATGAGAAAAAGGACACCTTGCAAAAGCCGCCGGTAGATAGCGAGGTGCCAAAGGACGTGCCTATCGCGCCTAGCGAGCCTAAAGTCGATATAAATGCCGATATGCCGCCGCTTCCGGTGACCGAATAGGACGGAGCGTTGAAAAATCCGCGTCTAAATTTGAAAATTTTTAAAATTTGCATAGTTCGTATGCGGCGTGCGAGCGCGATTTCGGTGTCTTTTTTGCCTATGCGATCTGCGCAGAGAAATTCTAAATTTTTATCCACAAAATTTCATTCTTGGCGCAAGAGATACGGCGCGAAATCGGGGTTGAACGCGTACGCGGTAAATTTTGGCGCAATAAATAGTCGCGACCGCTTTGAAGGATTTTTAAAATTTCAAAGGCGCAGAGCAGGTCTGTTTGATTCCGCGCCGAAAAAATTTACGTTGGAATTCGGTCGTTTCGGCTCTAGCCGCGCAAAATTTTATCCTGCGAATTTGACCCCCTGGCGGAAGTGATGGATTATCTGTATCAAAGCGCCCTGGGTTTTCATAAATTTTTTGCGCTAGCTGCGGCGATTTTAACGATAATTTATCTGATTTTTACCCAGCTTAAGATCGATGCGGCGGCGGAATTTTGCTCGCGCGGCAAGGCTTTAAATTCCGCCGCTTCCGCGCCGCAAGCTGAAAATTTAAAGCAAAAGAGCAGATCGGGGCTTAGATTTCTTAGGCGCATCAGGCTGTTTTTGCCGATCTATTATTCGTGTATCGCGGCGCTGATAATTAGCGGAAGCGTGATGCTGCCGGTGCTGCGTTTTGATCTGAGCTTTAAAATTTACTTTATGGCGGTCGGATCGCTAGCGATGATCGTGCTTAGCGCGGTATCGTACAAGCGGCTGAAAATCGCGTATCTAAGTCAAAACTTTGCGCCGTATCAGCGCAAAATGCGGGTGATTTTGGGGCTAAGCTTAGCGATAATTTTGATAGCGAGTGTTATTTGATGGTATATTTTTACGATAAGCTTGCAGGCGAACAGAGCCTAGTTTTGCAGAATGATCAGTTTTTGCACCTAAAGGCCAGACGAGCAAGGGCGGGCGAGCGCATAGACGTGCGAAATCTAAAGGACGGGGCGAGTTATCTATATGAGATCTCTGAAATTTCGCGCAAGGGTGCGGCTTTGAATTTAGTTTTTAAAAGCTCCGTTTTTACGCCGCCGCACGATTTTTGCGTCGCTTGGGCGGTCGTCGAGAGCGCCGTGATCGAAAAGAGCCTGCCTGCGCTAAACGAGATGGGCGTCGGGCGGCTTATTTTGGTCTATACTGATCTGTCGCAGAAAAACGTGCGGCTCGATCTGCAGAGGATGGAGCGGATTTTGATCAACTCGTCGCAGCAATGCGGGCGAAATTCCATCATGCAGATCGAGGTTTTGGGCGGCTCGGACGAGCTCGCGCAAAGATATGAAAACGTAAGTCTGATCGATTTTGGCGGCAAGAACATCGACATTTTCGGCGGCGATGAGATCGCCTTCATCGGCCCGGAGGGCGGGTTTTCGCCGCGCGAAAGGGAGAAATTTAAAAACGCCTATGCGCTTAATAGCCCTTATATTTTGCGCTCAAACACCGCGCTGATCGCAACTTGCGCGAAGTTGATGTTTTAAACGCTCGACAAATTTTAAAATTTGAAAAAGTCGTGCGTTTGAAATTTTTGGAATTTAAAATTTATCCTGCGCGACCTTCGTGTTTTATCGTGGCTTAACGCGCGGCGCGTATTGCTGCGGCATATTTTCGTGCGCTGTATTTACACGCCGTAGTAGGTCGCAGCAAAATAAAATTTTACCCGCAGATCGGACTAAATTTTAAAATTTCGCGCCCAAAAAAAAGCATATTCAAAAAGAAAATCCGCCGCTTTGCCGAGAGTTTTTTAAAACCCTTTAAATTTGCTTTTTAGATAAAAAAGTTGTATAATCGCTGCCTTTTAAAATCATCAAAAAGGATCAAAAATGAAAAAAGATATCCATCCGAACTTTGTCGAAACGACCGTTATCTGCGCTTGCGGAAACACTTTTAAAACGCGCTCGAACAAGCCTGAGATCCGCGTCGATATCTGCTCCAATTGCCATCCGTTTTTCACCGGCAGCGAGAAGATCGTAGATAGCGCGGGCCGCGTCGAGAAATTTAAGCAAAAATACGGAATGAAATAGTTGCTATATCTCATTCCTACGCCGATAGGAAATCTAAGCGATATCTCGAGCCGCGCGCTTGAGGTATTGCAAAGCTGCGAAATCCTAATCTGCGAGGATACGAGGGTTTCAAAAAAACTTCTAAACTTATTATCCGATAAATTTCAAATTTCATTTAAAATTTCACAGTTTTACTCGCTGCACACGCACAACGAAGCGGAGTTTTTCGCGGGCTTTGATGCGGCGCTTCTGTGCGAAAAAGCTTGCGCATACGTAAGCGACGCCGGCATGCCCTGCATCAGCGATCCGGGTATTGCGCTCGTAAAATTTGCGCAACGAAGCGGCGTAGCTTACGAGGTGCTTAGCGGCGCAAACGCTCTGCTGCTCGCAGCCGCCGCAAGCGGACTAGTGGAGAAAGAATTTAGCTTTTTGGGCTTTTTGAACAATGACGGCGCGCAGCGCAAAGCTCAGATTCTAAATTTAATGCAAAGCTCCTATCCGTGCGTGCTCTATGAATCCCCCAAACGCGTAGTAAAGCTAATAGAGCAGATCGCGGAGATCGACGCACAGCGCAAAATTTTTGCAATCAAAGAAGCCACGAAAAAATTTGAAACCAAATTTTTCGGCAGCGCTGCAGGGGTCTTATCCAGCCTAAACGGCGCAAATTTAAACGGCGAATGGTGCGTCGTGATTGACGGCGCAGGCGAGAAAAGCTTTGAAAAAATCACGCAAGAAGACATTCTGTCGCTTGAGATCGCGCCGAAAATAAAAGCGAAACTACTCTCAAAAATAAATGGCGAACCCGCCAAAGAAATATATAAAAATTTGATACGCTAAGTCATATTTTAACCGTTTTTCGCTAAAATCCCAAAATGATTATTTACGGCAAGCAGCTGTTTTTGCACCTTTTAAACCGGCATCCGCAGAAATTTATCCGCATCATCCTTGCTAAGGAGTGCGAGAAAGAAATTTTTAAAAAGATCGCCGCGACCGGCGTAAAGATCGAGCGCGCCGATGCGAAAAAAGCTCAAGCCCTCGCTCGCGGCGGCAACCATCAAGGCTTCTTGGCCGAGGTGGAGGAGTTTAGCTTCGGCGATCTTGCTAGCGTCAAAGACGATAAATTCGTGCCGATCCTTTACGGGCTTACCGACGTCGGAAATATCGGCGCGATAATGCGCAGTGCCTATGCTTTGGGCACGGACAGCGTGATCGTCGTCGCAAATAATCTAAATATGGCGGGCGTAGTGCGCGCAAGCTCGGGCGCGGCGTATGAGCTAAACGTCGTTAAAGCTGCAGACGGGCTTAGTGTGCTAAATGAGCTTAAACAAAGCGGCTTTGAAATTTACGCCGCGAGTGCGGACGGGACGAACTTTAAGGAGTTAAAGCTCGGCGCGAAAAACGCACTCGTAATGGGGAACGAAGAAGAGGGGATACCTGCTAGGGCGCTTAAAAAATGCGACTACGCGGTATCTATAAAGATGCGCGAAGGCTGGGACTCGCTTAACGTAAGCGCGGCATTTGCGATACTATGCGATGGAATTTTAAATGGAAGAAATAGAAGAGAAGTTAAATAATACGGACGAGCAGGCGGAACAAACCGAGAAGCCGGAGCAAACACAGCAGCCAAAAAATAGCGATCTAGATAAATTAAAATCTATGGATCTGATCGAGATAGCGCACACGACGCGCATCGACGCGCAAAATTTAGAATACATCATCAACAAAGACTTCGAGAAGCTAGCAAATTTTAACGTGAAGGGCTACATTAAAATTTTAGAGCGCGAGTTCGGACTGGATCTATCGGACTGGCTTAGCGAGTTTGAGAGCGCCAAAGCGAGCTTTGCGCCCGTTAAAAAAGCCAAAGTCGAGCAGGTCTATGGTCAAAGGGTCAGCCCTAATAAAAGCGGCAGCGGTTGGCTTTTATGGCTGCTTGCAATGGTATTAATCATAGGCACAATCTTTTATTTCGGACTTTATAAAAGCTTCGGCGAATTTTTGGGCTCGCTTTTATGGGAACAAAACAAAACCACCTACTCGGACGCTCCAATCGTAAATAACACTCAAAAAAAGCTTGAAAATATCGGTATCGACGTCGTTTCGCACAACACTACAGATGAAAAATTCGCACTAAAATCGGATATCAATGCAGAAGCTGCTGCGGATGAAAATTTAAGCTCGCTAAACGCGCTGGACCGCTCTATCAGGATCGAGCGCGCGAGTGCCAAAACGGAGGAAAATTCCACCGACGAAAACGCCACGCAAAGCAAACCGGCGCCCAGCAAAGATATCGTGCTTAATCCACGCGGCAAGATGTGGATCGGGATCATTGATCTAAAAAGCGGCAAGAAGCGCGAGATGGTCATCAATACCCCTTACGTCGTCGCTTCGCAAGGAGACGAGGATCTGCTCATCGCCACCGGGCACGGAATGTTTGAGGTCGGCAAGGCGGACGGCAACGTGAGCTTCAATGAAAAAAATACTCAAAAGCTCCGCGTCAAAGACGGCAACGTCACTAAAATTTCAACCGATGAGTTTCAGCGCCTAAACAAAGGCAAGAAGTGGTAAAGTCTCCGCTCTCGTGCGCGGTTTTTTGCTCGTAGAATTTTGCCGCAGAGGACAGAGGGTAAAATTTCAGCTCGCTGTGGTGCGCAGTTTAAATTTAAACCCGCGAGCGTAAATTTAAAGGTTTGAACTGCGTCGCCTTGGATAAAATTTTAAACGGCGTAGGAAAATTTACCGGTGCGGATAAAATTTCAAGCGCCGCGGGCGTTTGCGGTAGCGCGGTAAATTTAAAGAGCATCGTTCGAGGACGCGGTGTAAAAACGGCGCTTTGATCGTTATTGTTTTGATCGGATGTAAATTTAAGTGTCGCAGCAAAGTGTCGACGCGCTAAATTTAAACGATCAATGTCTCGGCGATTTTTAAAATTTTAGCGAGGCAAAGGTTTTAAACCGCCCAAGTGTTACAAAAGCGCCGCCCCATCGCCGCTAAGGCTTGAAATTTTAGTCTTCGTGCGGCGCGAGCAGATCGCGGCTTTTAAGGCGCGAAATTTCAAATGGGGCTTGAAAATTACTTTAAGATAAGAGGTTTGAGATGTTTGACGAAATCCGTTTTTCAAAAATCGAGCGTTTGCCCAATTACGTTTTTGCCGAGGTTAACGCCATAAAAATGGCTGCACGCAGAGCTGGTGAAGATATAATCGATTTTTCGATGGGCAATCCCGACGGCAGGACGCCGCAGCATATAATCGACAAGCTTTGCGAAAGCGCGCAAAAGGACAAGACCCACGGCTACTCCGTAAGCCAGGGCATCTACAAGCTGCGACTTGCGTGCGCGAATTGGTACAAGCGCAAATACGGCGTGATCTTGGATCCTGAAAGCGAGATTGTCGCCGTGATGGGCTCTAAAGAGGGCTTCGTGCATCTAACTAGCGCGATCGTAAATCCGGGCGATGTCGCAGTGGTGCCCGATCCCGCGTATCCGATCCATACCCAAGCCTTCATCATCGCGGGCGGCAACGTCGTTAAAATCCCGCTTGCCTATGATGAAAATTTAAATTTTAATGAGAATAAATTTTTCATCGATCTGCAAAAGACCTTCGACGAGAGCATTCCGCGCCCAAAATACGTCGTCGTAAATTTCCCGCATAACCCTACCACCGTCGTCGTACAAAAGAGCTTCTACGAGCGGCTCGTGGCGATGGCGCGACAGGAGCGGTTTTATATCATCAGCGACATCGCTTACGCAGAGATCGCTTTTGATGATTACAAAACGCCGTCTATCTTTGAGGTTCAGGGTGCGAAGGACGTCGCAGTCGAGGCGTACACGCTCTCTAAAAGCTACAATATGGCGGGCTGGCGCGTGGGTTTTGTTGGCGGTAACAAAAAGCTTGTCGCCGCGCTTAAAAAGATCAAATCGTGGTTTGATTACGGCATGTTTACGCCGATCCAAGTAGCCGCCACGATCGCGCTGGACGGGCCGCAAGAGTGCGTAGAGCAGATCCGCGCGACCTATGAGAAGCGTAGAAATTTTTTGATTGACGCTTTTGCGGACGCGGGCTGGCAGATCGCTAAACCTAGCGCGTCGATGTTTGCGTGGGCGAAATTGCCGCCAGCGGCGGCTCATCTAAGGAGTATGGAGTTTTCCAAACAGCTTCTTACCAAGGCGCGCGTCGCCGTAAGCCCGGGCGTTGGCTTTGGCGCGGCGGGAGACGATTACGTGCGGATCGCTTTTATCGAAAACGAAAATAGAACCCGCCAGGCCGCTAGAAATATAAAAAAATATTTGAAAGAGATCTGATGAGAGTAGCGATTTTAGGCGTCGGTACCGTAGGTAGCGAAGTTGCAAACATTTTGATTAAAAATAAAGATATCATCCTTGCGCGCGCGGGCGTTAGCATAGAGCCCGTAATCGGGCTCGTGCGCGACACGAGTAAAAAGCGCGATGTGCAAATTCCGCTTAGCAGCGACGCAAAAAGCATTATTGAGCGCGACGACATTGACGTTTTTGTAGAGCTTATGGGCGGGGTAGAAAAGCCATATGAGATCGTAAGTGAAATTTTAAAGCGTAAAAAGGCGGTCGTTACCGCAAATAAGGCGCTTTTGGCTTATCATCGCTACAAACTTCAGGCTTTGGCGGGCGATACGCCCTTCGGCTTTGAAGCGAGCGTGGCTGGCGGAATTCCTATCATCAAAACCCTGCGCGAGGGGCTAAGCGCCAATCGTATCGAAAAAATAATCGGCATCGTAAACGGCACGAGCAACTTCATCCTTACGAATATGATGCAAAAAAACGAGAAATTTGAGGACGCGCTAAAGCGAGCTCAAGAGCTCGGATACGCCGAAGCCGATCCTAGCTTCGACATCGGTGGGTTCGATGCGGCGCATAAGCTTTTGATCTTAGCTAGCATCGCATACGGCGTGCACGGCGACCCAGAAGATATCCTAATCGAGGGGATCGAGGAGATCACGCAGGAGGATATCTATTT
>NZ_CALHHT010000026.1 GCF_938031315.1 uncultured Campylobacter sp. | reverse complement strand
CCGCTAAGCGTAGTCTATGGCAGGTAGCCGCGCGATCTAAATTTTACTTCGCCTTGCGAATTTCATAAAATTTACGCGCAGTTTCGGCATCCTGCGGATATCTTGCGATACTGCGTCACCTTCAAACGCTCGCGAGAGTTTGAAATTCCACGATATTTAAAATTCCGCGGCATTTTAAAATTTCGCGAGTATTTGAAATTTCACAACCTTATAAAATTCCACCGACGCCTTAAATTTTATCCAAGTACAGACAGTCAAACCGCCCGGACGAGCAGACTACTCAAATTTGCTAGCCCGCGCTGTGCCGCTAGCTATTACTCAAATTTGCGCTTCTAGGCGGTGCGCTAGCGTATAAATTTAAAATTTTACTCATCCGAGGCGCTGCGACTATTACTCGGATTTATCCCCCTCCTTGGCGCCCGAAATTTTATCCAGCACCTTTTTGCCGACCTCGCTTTGATTTAGCGCTTCGAGCATCGCGGCTAGCTGCGTGCCGCCCTTGGCGCTTAAAATTTCGCCGAATTTACTCATCCCCTCGCCCACGCTACCTTCGTTTGCGATGATCTTAAGATCCGCCGCGCTTAGCGCCTTGGCCTGCTCCAGACCGATGTCGCGGTTCGCTTCGATCTGTTTGATCGAGATCAGATAGGTCTGGTATCCCTGATTTTCGCCGATCTCGCGCGCGAGCTCGATCTGTGCGTTTACGGGCGCGAGCTCTTTTAGCCTAAGCGCCTCGGCCTCTGCAGAGCCTATCTTTAGCGTACCCTGCGCTTCTTTATCCTTCATCTCCAAAAGCGCCGCGGCGGCGAGAAACTGCTTCTCTTTATCGCCCTGCGCTACTAAAATTTGATTTTCCTTGATCGCTTCGGCGTCGCGGATCTTGGCGTTTTTGCGCGCTTCGGCGTCGATCTCGATCTTGCGCTGCTCCTGCTCGGCTTTTACGATCTCCACTTGCTTTTTGATCTCGGCCTGCTTGACGTCGTTTACCCGCACGACCTCCATCGCCTTTTCCTGCGTGATCTTTTGCTGATCTTTAATGAGCTGCTCGGCCTGCTCCTTTGAGATCGCGACCTCTCGCTCGTTTTCGACGGTCTTAAGGCCTACCATCTTGTTGGCCTCCTGCTGGCGCACTTCGGTTGCCTGCGCAGCTTCGATCTCGGCGATCTGGGCGAGCTTGGTGTTGTTTGCGACCTCGACGCGGCTTTCCTTTTCGATCTGGGATTTTTTCTTCTCCATGATGTTAAAGATAACCTTACTGCCGCTGCTATCGCGAATATCCATCAGCTCGATGTTTTTAACGGGCTCGATGCCCCAGTTTTCAAGCTGCGTTTTTACCGCCTTGGTAAAATCATCCCCAAGCTCGGAGCGGATCTGCAAGATGTCCTCAAGCACGCGGCTTGAGAGGATTGAGCGGATCGAGCCTTGGATGATATTTGTGAGCTGATTGTTCAAATCTTGAAAATTATTGACGCGCTGGGCGGCTAAATTTGAATCCACGATCCTAAAAAACGCCGTAATATCGACTACGAAAGGAAGCCTGCCCAGATCATACGCCTCGTAATCCTCGATCTTGATGCTAAAGACCGAGACCGGCAAAACGATCTTCGTAACGCCCAGCGCCGGCACCCAGCTCGGGAATTCATAGTAGCTGTTGCCGTTGCCGGTATCTTTGCCGTAGCTCGTCGTCTTACGCGCGCTCTGGACGATATGCACTTCGTTCGTCTCCACTACGCGCCTAAAAAACAGCGGCACGATGATGAAAAGCACCACCAAAACCCCTATGACGGCGCCGATCAAATATAAAATTTCACCCATTTTCTCTCCTTTAAAAATGCTAAATTTAAAATGGATTATATAAAAATTTACTTTGAAAAATAATAAATAATCGCGGCGGCGGCGGTTAAAATTTACGGAATTTTAATGAGATTTTATGTAATATTGCGATCTATATTTTAACGTCTGTAAGAAAGGTAAAAGATGAAAAAAATTCTACTCGCACTGTTGGCAAGCGCGCTTTTTGCGAGCGCGGCAGAGCTTAGAACTATCAAGGATATGGACGGAGCTGAGGTCAAAATCCCCGCAAAAGTTGAGCGTATCGCGGCACTCTGGCACTCGAACAATCAAATTTTACTGGCCCTGGGCGGAGCGGATAAGATCGTCGCTACTACTGATTATATCAGCAAAAACGCATGGTTTCTTAAAATTTATCCGCGCCTGGCGCAGATCCCCGTGCTGCTAAAAAATAACGACGTAAATTTAGAGGAGCTGATGAGCCGTAACCCCGACGTAGTCATCGTCTCAACCGCACTGGCAGGCGAAAATTTAGCTAAGCAGGGCTTTACCGTTTTAAAGGCATCCTTTAGCAACTACGAGCAGATGAGACGCAGCATCAGAATGTGCGGCGATATGCTAGGCGGCGACGCCCCGCAAAGAGCGAAGGATCTGGTCTCAAATTTAGATAAAAATATCGCTTTGGTTAGCGGCCGCACCGCAAATTTAAGTCCCGATAAGCGCCCGCGCGTCCTTCACATCGTAGGCGGAAGCGATCTTTTAAAGATCGACGGCAAGGGTACGCTGATCGACTCGTGGATAGAGCTAGCCGGCGGCACGAATGCGATCACCGCTACCAAAGGCCCGATGAAAACAATCACCGCCGAGGAGATCATCGCGAGCAACCCGCAGATCATAATCGTGGGCGGCGATCACAACGAAGATGCGGTAGAGAAGATCAAGGCTAGCCCGGTTTACAGCGGCACGGATGCGGTCAAAAACGGACGCGTTTACGGCAATCCGCGCGGGGTTTTCAACTGGGATCGATACGGCGCGGATACGGTGCTTCAAATTTTATGGGCGGCGAAAACCATCCAGCCCGAGCTTTTTGCCGACATCGACATAAAAGCCGAAACAAAGGCGTTTTATAAAAAATTTATGAATTACGAGCTCAGCGATACGGAATTCGGCTATATCTTAAAAGGGCTCAATCCGGAGGGTAAATAAGGCGCGGTGCCGAAGCAACGGCATCAGCGCCGCACCTAGCAGGCAGTACCCGTGCCGAACGCCTCATCACGCGGCGATACATCGGCACAGAATGTTTCATCGTGCGGCGGCACATCGGTGCCGAGCGACCGCCCGTCCTATCTCGACACCGGTTAGACAAATCGTCTAGTCATACGGGCGAGCGGTCGTCGTATCGTCAAAACAAGCGGCACTATCGCATTTTTGGTGCATTGAAGTGCGGATGCCGCCCGCATAAAATGCAGATCTCATCGTTACTCGGCGAGTCGATACCTAAATGACGGCGTCATTGCCGCATTGTCCCAACAGAAGCAGCATCCCCAACCCGCGGCGCGGCGGACAAACATAGCCGCAGCACGCTAAAACGGGCGGTGCGAGGCGGAGTAAAATTTAAACTCGCGGCGGGTGAAAAAGGATAAAGCAACGACAAGCAAACAAGGGCAAAACAAAGCTGTAAGATAAAATTTAAAGCAAAGGAAGCGGTCATGGAAATTTCATTTTTTACGACGCTTGAGCCTGCTCTAGTGGGCGCTTGGATACCCTCATTTGCGATGGTGCTGATACAGTTCGCGTATATGTTTATCTACAAAGAGGTCGGCAAGCGCGCCACCGATACCTCGTGGTACACGCTCGCGGACAAGCGAAATGCGATCATAAGCTCGCTGCTGCAAGTAGCGCTGCTTATTTTGTCGGTATTCGTACCGCTTAAGACGGGCAGCGCGTGGTTTTGGATCGGAGCGGTGATCTACGTAGCGGCTTTTGCGGGCTTCATCAAAGCTTTTTACGACTATGCAGCGGCTCCTGCGGACAAAGCCGCACAAGGCGGCATCTACCGCCTATCGCGCAATCCGATGTATTTCTTTTATTTCCTCGGCATGGCGGGCGTTTGCATCGCTTCGGCGTCGCTGTGGCTACTCATAGTGATAGTGCCCTTTGCCATATACAACCATCTCGTGGTTCTCGGCGAGGAGCGCTACTGCGAGCAAACTTATGGACAGGAATATCTAAAGTATAAACGCAAGACGCCGAGATATTTTTTGTTCTTTTAAGGGAAGCGGCGCGCGATTGAGCTTTAAAGCGAGAGCGTAAATTTAGATAGCGATTTTAAAATTTTAACTAGATTTGCGGCCTAATTTTAAAATTTCGCCCGAAATTTTAAGGACTGCGAGATATAGGCTTAAATTTAGAACTAAATTTAAAACCCAAAATTTCAAATTTGCTCGCCGCCTAGGCTAAATTTAAAATGGCGCAGCACCTAAAACGCCATTTTAAATTTACGCTTGCACGCACCGCAGCATCGTCAAGCGCGCACGACTCCATAAACAGCGAAATCAATTACAACGGCAGCTATAAAGCAAAGCTTAATTCGCTCTCATACCTGCATGTGCTGCTAATTTCCGCCTGCATACGCAGATAAGGCGCCCGGACCCTCAAGAGCGAACCGATCGTCCGAAATAAAGTCCTCCTCGCCCGAAAGCACGCTCATCGCGCTGATACGAGAGATCAGCAGGCGA
>NZ_CALHHT010000025.1 GCF_938031315.1 uncultured Campylobacter sp. | reverse complement strand
CTTTAAATTTTAATATGCAAAATTTTAAATCAAGTGTCGCGAGTACGACTAATCGCAGCCGTACACTTGAATTTTAAATCGTAAAACTTAAATTATAGAAATTAATGCGCGCGCCGAAGCGGGAGCTGAAAATCTAAAGCGCTCTGGCTGACTTAGATGCTAAAATCCTCGCCGAGGTAGAATTTACGCACATTTGGATCGCTGGCTATCTCTTTTGCGGTGCCGCCTGCGAATAGCTCGCCGTCTTTGATGACGTAGGCGCGGTCGCAGATCGCAAGCGTTTCGCGGACGTTATGATCGGTGATGAGTACGCCGATGCCGAGCTTTTTTAGGTCTCGCACGATGCTTTGGATGTCGCTAACGGCGATCGGATCGACGCCCGCAAATGGCTCGTCCAAAAGTAGAAATTTCGGCGTTATCATTAGGCTTCGCGCGATCTCGCAGCGCCTGCGCTCGCCGCCACTTAGGCTTACGCCTTTGCGCAATCTGATCGGCTCGATGTTGAGCAGATTTAGCATCTCATCGACCTTACGTGAAGCTTCGGCTTTATTTTTATAGGTAATCTCTGCAGCGAGCATTAAATTTTCCTCAACGCTGAGCTCCTTAAAAACGCTACTTTCCTGCGGCAGGTAGCCGATGCCGAGCTTAGCGCGCTTATGAAGCGGAACCTTTGCGATGCTATTTTCATTAAGCAAGATATCGCCGCCGCTAGCGCTTATCAGCCCGCAGATCATATAAAACGTCGTGGTTTTGCCCGCTCCGTTGGGTCCTAGCAGCCCCACGATCTCGCCGTTGTAAAGCTCCAGCGAGATGCCCTTAATGATCGGCGTGCCTTTTATGGTTTTTTTAAGACCCCTGACTTCCAGTTTATGCATAGCTTACCTCGTATTTTCGCCCTTGCGCGTGCGGCGTGATCCTCACTACGCAAAAATCAAGCTCATATTTTTTAAGTAAATTTATCAAATTTTCATCCGCCCATTCGATCAGATGAAGCCCCTCTTCAAATAAATTTTCAAATAGTCCATTTTTTAAAATCCCCTCACAGCCGCCGTTATAGATGTCGTAATGATAAATTTCGCCGTAGTTTTGCATGATCGAAAATGTAGGCGAGTTCACGTGCTCGTCTAACCCATGCGCTCGCACGATCGCGCGCGCAAGCGTTGTTTTGCCGCTGGCAAGATCGCCGATGAGTAAGATTATACCGCTTTTTGGCAGAGCCTGCACGAGGCGCGAAATTTCATCCTCGCCGCAGAGCAGTTCAAAGCTCTTGGGCATACTTTGCCTGCTCACTTTTGGGCGTATTTTTCGCGCTAGGAAAGGCTAGGACTTTAAAGCTTTGTTTTCTATCTAAAAAGCTTATTGTGATTACATCGCCGATTTTAAGCTCTTTGGCGGGCTTTGCTACGACGCCGTTTACGGCTACGACGCCGCTTTTGCACATATCTTCGCTGATGGCGCGCCGCTTGGTGATATTGACTGCGTTTAAAAATTTATCGATTCTCATAGGCGTGAGTTTAGCGATATTTGCCTTAAAAGCAACTATTAAACTATTTTTGGTAGAATTTCGCCAAATTTTACGTAAAGGATTTGAGATGGCAAAAGATGTAAAAAAGGTCGTTTTGGCGTATTCCGGAGGACTAGATACTAGCATTATTTTAAAGTGGCTAGGCGATACTTACGGCTGCGATGTGGTGACTTTCACCGCAGATATCGGTCAGAATGAGGATTTGGAGCCGATCAAAAACAAAGCTGTGAAACTGGGCATCAAAAAGGAAAATATCTTCGTAGAGGATCTGCGCGAGGAATTTGTGCGCGATTACGTATTTCCGATGTTTCGCGCAAATGCCGTCTATGAGGGCGAGTATCTTTTAGGCACGTCGATCGCGCGCCCGTTGATCGCTAAAAAGCTAGTTGAAATTGCTAAAAAAACCGGCGCGGACGCCATAAGCCACGGTGCGACCGGTAAGGGTAACGACCAAGTCCGCTTCGAGCTTGGCGCATATGCGCTAAATCCCGATATTAAGGTGATTGCGCCGTGGAGGCTGTGGGATTTGAACTCTCGCGAGAAACTGCTTGCTTACGCTAAGAAAAACGGCATCGACATCGCCTCAAAGCCAGGCAAATCGCCGTATTCAATGGATGCTAACATCCTTCATATCTCCTACGAGGGCTTGGTGCTGGAAGATCCCGCTCATGCGCCTGAGGAGGATATGTGGCGATGGACCGTGAGCCCTAAAAATGCGCCCGATAAGAGCGAGATCATCGAGATCGAATACAAGCACGGCGATCCCGTAAAGCTAAACGGCAAGGCGCTTAAACCGCACGAGATGCTAGCAGCGCTTAACGAGCTTGGCGCTAAAAACGGCATCGGCAGGCTCGATCTTGTAGAAAATCGCTACGTCGGCATGAAGAGTCGCGGCTGCTACGAAACTCCGGGCGGCACGATCATGCTAAAGGCTCACCGCGCGATCGAGAGCATCACGCTAGATCGCGGCGCGGCGCATCTAAAAGACGATCTGATGCCGCGCTACGCCGAGCTCATCTACAACGGCTTTTGGTTCAGCCCGGAGCGCTTGCTGCTTCAAGAGCTGATAAATAAATCCCAAGAGCACGTAAACGGCAAGGTTAAACTCGAGCTTTATAAGGGCAACGTGACCGTACTAGGCAGACAGAGCAAGAGCGATAGCTTGTTTAATACCGATTTCGTGACGTTTGAAGAGGATAAAGTTTTTAATCAAAAAGACGGCGACGGATTTATCAAACTAAGCGCGCTAAGATTTATCATCGCAGGCAAGAACGGACGCAAGCTTTAGCTGAAATTTTGCCGCACGGCGCGCAGGCAAATTTTACAAAACGAAATTTTAAAATTTTATCGGAAAAATGCGAGCGGCTGCTGGCGGGTTTCATGAAATTTCATTAAATTTCAGATCCGCCCGCGCCGCTTATA
>NZ_CALHHT010000024.1 GCF_938031315.1 uncultured Campylobacter sp. | reverse complement strand
GGAGGCTTGTGGCAGACTTCCCGCAAAGAAGCTACTGCCGCTACAATCGGGCATCGGCAACGTCGCTAACGCTGTGCTTAGCTCACTACAAAATGCTGGCTACCAAGGGCTGCAATGCTACTCCGAGGTGATCCAAGACGGCATGCTAGATCTCATCAAAAGAGGCGTCGTAGGCACTGCAAGTGCCACAGCGCTATCGCTTAGCCCCGCAGGTGTCGAGGAATTTCAAAAAAACATCGATTTCTACCGCAAGCACATCATACTGCGTTCACAAGACGTCTCCAACTCGCCAGCGCTTATCAGAAAGCTCGGCGTCGTGTCGATGAATGGCATGCTCGAGGCAGATATCTACGGCAACGTAAACTCCACTAACGTCATGGGTTCGCAGATGAAAAACGGTATTGGCGGTAGCGGTGACTTCGCTCGCAACGGATATTTGTCGCTATTTTTGAGCCCATCGCTCGCTAAAGGCGGCGCGATCAGCGCTATCGTGCCATTCGTGAGCCATGTCGATCATACCGAGCACGACACCCAGGTCATCATCACCGAATACGGCATCGCCGATCTGCGTGGTAAATGCCCTCGTGAGCGGGCTCGCGCGATGATAAGCATCGCACATCCCGCTTACCAAGACGCACTGAGAGATTATTTCGAGCGGGCATGTGCGCAGCCCTGTGCTGGGCATACTCCGCACATCCTAAGCGAGGCGCTGTCGTGGCATCAAAGATTTAAAGATACGGGGAGTATGAAGGCTTAGAGCGAATTTGTTTGAGCTAATGCGCTAAAGCCTAAAATTTAAGCTCATTCTCGCTGAAAGCAAGAAAGTTTGCACTTAAAAATTCCGCCTGCATTTGAAAGCTCTATCGTTACTTAAAGCAAGGCGTGCTAAAATTTTATTTTGTAAAGCTCGCGCGAAATGTTATAAAACGAATAGATCGAAATTTGCGCCGTAAAATTTTAAAATTTGCAGGCGGATTTAAGGTGCGGAATTTAAAATTTTATCGCTACGGAATTTTAAAATTTAGCCCTAAATTTGCAGTTCGCGCATTTTAAATTTTAAAATTCTACGGCTTAGAATTTTAAAATTTTGAACTTCGCAAAATTTCATCCATAAATCCGCTATTAAATTTTAAATTTAGCTCTCACTTCATTTGCCACGCGCAAGCTTTTTTGGCAATTTAGCTACAAGGCGCGCCATAAGTTCGCGATAAAACCGCGTAGTATTTGCCAAGATAAATTTCGTATGAATTAAAGCGGCGGCTTGCTAAAACAGAATTTATCGCCTTACGAAGACGATCTTTGGCTCGTAAATTTAAAAAGGCTAGCTATAAAGCTGCGACGAAATGAGATTAGAATTTTATCCTCGAGGGCTCCATCGGCTTGCTGTAGAAGTAGCCCTGCATATATTTAATCCCCATCTCTTCTAAGATAATTGAAATTTCATGGTTTTCTACGTATTCGGCGATGAGCTCGTAGCCCTGCTTTTTCGCAAAGCCCGCGATCGTTT
>NZ_CALHHT010000023.1 GCF_938031315.1 uncultured Campylobacter sp. | reverse complement strand
TTGGCACGGATACGGCTCGCTCGGACGGAATTTTCGCAGAGGAAGTTTGCGCGCGCACGATTCCGCATAAAATTTACGACGATCGAGCCTGCGCCGTCCAAGCCCTCGTAGGCGGATTAGATGCGAGTGCGGCCTGCGCGGATAAAATTTCTCTCCGCGAATGCGGCACAAATAAAGTTTTGCAAAAAAAGCCGCATTTGGGCGGCGGCAAGAGCGAGCTTTGCGCAGATACAGCCCGCAGGCACGGTGCCGCTATAGATGAGATACGGTTTAAAAATTCCGCTTGCGTTTTAGATGAAATTTTGTCTGAAAATTTTATCGGCGCTGTAAACTGCGCGAATGATAGCGCACCGGGCGAGATTTCGCTTCGCGGCGCTGCAAGCGAAACAAAACTCGCGGCAGAAGGCGTACGGGGCGCAGAAAATGCAGAAAGTATGCAGGGTGCGCAAAGTACAGAAAATGCGAATGATGTGCATAGTGCAAAAAATGCGGGGAACTCGCAGAGCGCGCAGTATACAGAAAGCTCGGAAAGTATAGAGGGCGTAGAAAATTTACAGAACGTGAAAGAAGCGGAAAACTCGCAGGGTGCGGAGGGCACGCAGAGCGCAGAGAGCGCAAGGCGCCTGCCCGCGATCTTTGTGCATAATTTTGCAGATTTTGCGCTGCGGGCGGGCGAGAGAAATTTATGGCTGCCGCTCGGGGTTTTGCGGAGCTTCAGTGCGGCGCGCGGCGCGGAGTTTTTGCGCGCAAATTTCAAAAAACTGGTCGCTTCCTGCCACAGCGAGGCGGAGGCGCGCGAGGCGCTGGAGTTGGGTGCGAGCGCAATCTGTCTGAGCCATATATTTGCGACTGATTGCAAGGCGGGGCTCGCGCCGAAGGGGCTAAATTTGATCTGCGCCGTGCGGGAGTTTTTCGCGGGCGAAATCTACGCGCTGGGCGGCATAACGCCGCGCAATTTCGCCTCCGTCCTACGCGCGGGAGCCGACAGGATCGCCGTTATGAGCTCAGCGATGGCTGCGCGGGACGCGAGCGATTTCATAAGAAAATTTAAGAAATGAATCGATCCGAAAATGTGGTCCGTTTCTTTTGCCGCGCCCTTGCTGCCGTCATTTCGCGCATGCGGCGCAATGCAAAAACATATCTTTTAAATAAAATCAAAAACGGGCGAAACGAACGCGATTTATTGCGATTTAAGCCTGAAATTATAAAATACGAGCGATCTAAGCTTAAGGATATTTTTTGGACAAAGTGCGGCTTGAGGAATCAAAAAAGCTTCTAAACGAACAGCACCGAAATTTAAAACAAAAGCTGCGAAAAGGCGCTAACGCCGATATCTTTGACGATGCGGATTTAAGCGATGCAACGGATCGCAGCTCATTAAATTTAAACGATACAAATTTGAGTAGCAAAAGCTTTAAAAATGCGAATTTTAATCAAACAGACCCCGAATCGCAACCCGATCATCTTTGCGGCGCAAATTTCCGAGATACAAATTTAAACTCAAAAGATGAGGTAAAATTTCAAAATTTAAACCCAGGCGGTATTTCATCGCGGGGCGCTAAAACTCGTGATTACGATAAAGAGCCGATAATCATAAAAGACCATGCTATAATTTTAAATGCTATCATCGGCGCGATTTATATCATTACTACGATATTGATGGCGATATGCGGTAAATTTTCCGCCCAGCAAATTTTATTTCTCGTTTTGCTGGATTGCTACTTTCCGCTCAGAGCATTAAATAAATTCTCAAATTTCGGCAAGTGCTATATATGCTTTAAAAATGACGATATAACTCTATACTCTAAAAAGACGGAAGCCGTTTTATACGAGACCAAAATTTCAGATATAACTTGTATCAAACGAACTACGGGACCGTCATACCCCGAAATATCAAAAAAGACAAAATGCCTTATGCTGCTATTTGCTTTTATATACTTGCTTTTAGTTTTTTTCGTAGCGGTAGTGATAGACGGAAGGGAGGAAAATTTTTGGATAATTTTTGCGGTAATTATATCTATTAGCTTTTTTCCTTTATTGCTATATAGGCTTTTTAACGGGCTAGGCTTTGATATTATAAATGACAGCATATTGATATATGACAAAAATTCTTTTATAGAGGTTTCGTTTTTAAGCAGCAAAGAATACAGGGAGATAAAAGCCTATTTTCTACTCAAAACAGGGAAAAATTTAGATAAAATCCCGCCGCAAATTTTTGTGTAGATCATAAAAGCGGACTCTATTTTAAATTTATATTAAATTATGATTGATCAAATTTGCCCTTTTTCAGCGATATGAAAACGATGACATTTGAAGCGAGCAGGGATAAATTTGAACAAAATTTACCTCGTAAATTTACGAAGTCTCATTCCACAAGCCGCGCGCGGATGTCGCCGAAGAGCAGCACGTCCTTCAAAACGGCGCGATCGGCGTAACCGCGCTCGTTTAGACTCAGGTGGAGCTCGCCTCGGCTGCTCGAAAATATCGGCTGGTTGACGAAAACCACGTAAATCGCCGCAGCCTGCTTGTCTGCGCCATGCTCGCCCGGTTTCGCGCTTGTCGCTGCGCCGGAGTTTGTGTCCGCATCGCTAGGCGGCGCGACGCCAAGCTCGCTCGCGATATTTGCGGCGGCGCTTCCGCGCGGCCTTTCGATGTCGATCCTTCCGTCGGCGCTCTTTGCGCCCGCGGCTCGGACGAAAAATTTATCGCCCGAGTGCGGGATCTTAGAGAAATTGAAAAACAAACTCAGCAGGTCGTTCGTCGCAAAATAGGGCAAAATTTCATCGCTTACGAGCTGTAGCTCGCCGCCCGCGCCCTTGAACTTTTGAAATTTTATCGTTTTGCGCGCGTAGTCGAAGGCGTAGGTTTTGCGCTCGTTTTTCGTCGTTTTGCCCTTTTTGCGCGAGACCTCGTGGACGTAGAGATCGGGCATCAAAAGCCCCGCCACGATGCGCCCCTTTGAGCGGAAGCTCTCGCGCCTTTGCCCGCTTAGGCTGCCCGCGACGCCCTGCGCAACGGCATCCATGACGATCTCGTAGCGATCGCTCTGCCGCACGAGCCGCGTGTTTGCGCTGCCGACCGCGCCGAAAACGCCGAACGAAATCTCATATTTCGCGCTGATCGTCTCGCCAAAAAGCGCGCTCGCGCATAAAATCAAAGTAGCAAAAAATTTCATCTTAACCGTCCTTCCGCTTTGCGGCGCCCCAATTATACGGCGCCCGTTAAATTTACGCTTTTTGCTGCTCGTAAGGCTCGCGCGATAATCTGCGCGGCGTTCGTAAAATTTACGCCAAAAAAGCAAAACTCGCGCCGCCTATTTCATTTTCTCCATAGCGCGATTAAATATCAGCCGCCGTTCCTTGCCGTCGTGAAAGACCGCGCCGTACGTGCCCGCCTAAAGACACCGACTGTCGCCACTTTTATATTTGCGACGTATATACGGCTCGGCGCGCGCTTGCCAGAAATCGGCGATTTTATATTTCGTACAGGCCGCTTAGTCGCAAAGCGTGCCTGTGAATAAAATCAAAATTTCATATTGCGGCTATGTTTGTACTTTGCACTAGCCGCTACGCCGCGCCCGTTAAATTTAGGCTCTTTGCGCCGCTTTATCGCATTGTGTTCGCAAAGCTCGCGCATAAAATTTACGCCGTTCATTGTGCTTGCTAGCTTGCACTTCCGTGAGGCGCCGTTTCGTGCCGCAAATACAGCCGCTTCGGTCGCTAGTAAATCCGCTTAAATTTAAACGGCTCGCGCGGGTCAAATTCGTAAATTTAGTCCTTCCAAAGCCACCATTTAAGCTTGGCTT
>NZ_CALHHT010000022.1 GCF_938031315.1 uncultured Campylobacter sp. | reverse complement strand
TTCGCGCTAAATTTAAATCCATCCGTAAGCAAAAACTTGAAATTTCACAGCCGCAAAGCAAGGAATTCTACGCCGATTTGGCGCGTAAAAATCCGTTTTGCTACGAGATAAAAAGCAAAATTTGGGATGAAAATTTAAAAGATTTTTTAGAAGCGACGCCAATGATGACGCAGCTTGAGCTAAACTGCGCCGGCAAAAGCCTAGATATCTCGCGCACGCACTTGCAGCAGCTCGTCTTGCACGCAAGCGGCACGGAGGAGGTCTTGCTAAACGGCTCGCTGTGGCAGCTCGTGATAAACGGCGATACCTCGAGGCTAAAGAGCGTGTGCTGCCCCTTTGACGGCGAGCTTTTGAGCGTCCAACTAGAGCTAAACGGCGGCGGGTTTTGCATTCGCGGGCTTGAAAAACTGCGAAATCTACGGATATTTTCGCAGCGCGGCGAGTGCGTTGATTTAGAAGACGTAGCGGCGAGCTTTCCGAATTTGCGCGAAATTTTCATTAACGCACAGGGCGGCACGCTAAAAAACATCGACGCGCTCGCTAAATTTGAACATCTAAAAGACGTCTGGCTAAGCGACGTTTACGGATTTGAACGCTTTCCGACGAGGGCGCAACTATCGCATCTAAAACGCCTTTGTTTCTGGTCGGTGCCTAAAGGCGCTTGCGAGGCCGCTAGAGCGCAGTTTAAAGACATAGAAAGCCTCGTAATCAGGCAGCCGCGAAGCAAACAGTGGCTGGCGGCGAATTTAAACAACCCGCTGCGCGGCTGGGACGGCAGAGAGGGCGTGGGCGCGGCGACTGCCAGAAAGGCGATGAGGGCTTATGCGGGTACGCACAAGAAGCTAAGCGTGCTCGAAGCAGAGCCTGCAAGCGATGAGCTCAAGACCGAGAAGACCGAAATTTTAAAAGAATTTATCGCCGTTTTTAACGCGATAGACGCCAAGCATAGCATCGACACTATGGAGCGCGAGGAGATTTGGGAGGCGTTTTGTAAGCTAGCTGAGCTTGCGGCGATGGACAGAAAGTCGCAAGAGCGTATCTGGGAGCAAAATGCGGAATTTTAGCCGAATGAAGCGCGGCGGCGATTAAAACAGCGTGT
>NZ_CALHHT010000021.1 GCF_938031315.1 uncultured Campylobacter sp. | reverse complement strand
CCTCGCTAGCTTTTGCGTCTTTTGCAATCACGGCTACTCGAACGCTCTTGCCAGTACCAGCAGGCAAAACGACCGAGCCGCGCACCATCTGATCGGCATGTCTTGGATCTACGTTTAGTTTAAGAGCGATCTCTACCGTCTCGTCAAATTTAGCAGAAGCTAGAGTTTTTACCGTACTTACCGCTTCATCTACGCTATAAATTTTATTTACGTCAACTTTTTTTAAAAGTTCGTTGAATCTTTTTGAATTTTTTGGCATATATTTCTCCGCAATTAAAGTGCTACCGCTTTTTTAAACCTTAGCGGTCAAAAGGTCTAGTCAGTGACCGTAATACCCATAGAACGAGCCGAACCCGCTATAATCCTAGCAGCCTGCTCTCTATCTTTGGTATTCAGATCGGCGATCTTTTTCTCGACGATCTCTAAAACTTGAGCCTTAGTTAGGGACGCTACCTTCTTTTTAAGAGGGTTGTCCGAACCTTTATCTATCTTCGCCGCTTTTTTGATCAAATCCGTCGCAGGCGGTTGCTTAGTGATGAAAGTAAAGCTTTTATCGGCGTAAACCGTAATAATAACAGGAATGTTGAAGCCTGCCATATCTTTGGTTCGCTCGTTAAACGCTTTGCAAAATTCCATAATATTAACGCCCTTTTGACCTAGCGCAGGACCTACCGGCGGGCTTGGATTTGCTTTTGCGGCCGCTATTTGCAGCTTGATTTCGCCAACAACTTTCTTAGCCATAAATTTACTCCTTATAAAATTTAAATAATCTTTTCAACTTGCGAGTATGAAATTTCAATCGGCGTGCTTCGTCCGAAGATCGAAACATTGAGGCGAAGCTTGCCGTGGATCATATCATACTCTTCTACGATGCCGTTGAAATTAGCAAAAGGCCCATCGACGATCCTAACCGTCTCGCCCTCATCAAAATTAATCTTGGGCTTAGGAGCCTCGCGATTATTGATCTTTTCTAGAATTATTTCGATATCCTTTTCCGGTAGCGGAGATGGCTTTTTCGCCTCGCCGATAAAGCGACTGACCTTAGGCAGCATCTGAATTCTATGCCATAAAGTGGTATCCAGATCTAAATTTGCAAAACAATACCCTGGATATAAGCTACGCTCTTTAATGGTTTGCTTTGTATTTTTGACCTCTATAACATCTTCGGTAGGCACTAGCACTTCGCCGATCTTAGCCTCAAGTGCTTCGTCCTCTTTTAGCGCCTCTATCGCGCGCTTTACCGCCATCTCGCTGCCGGCGTAAGTTTGTATCGCATACCATTTATTTGCCATATTGTATCCTTGCTTAAGCCGTTATCAAAGCGGACATAATCAGATCCACTAGCGCTAAAAACAGTGCGATAACTACGACTACGACGACCACAGAGATATATGCTGTTTTAGTCTGATCTTTAGTCGGGAAAATTACCTTATCTAACTCTACTTTTGCTTGTTTATAATACTCTTTTACTTTTTCCATACCCAATCCTCGTGGCAGGGCAAGAGGGATTCGAACCCCCAACCATCGGATTTGGAATCCGGCGCTCTACCGTTGGAGCTATTGCCCTATAACAATTAGCCTTTTAACTTTACTTCTTTATGAAGCGTGTGCTTTTTTAATCTAGGGCAATATTTTTTAAGTTCTAGTTTTTCGGTCGTAGTTTTGCTGTTTTTATAAGTAGTATAGTTAATATCGCCACTTTCGGAGCATTTTAATCCGACCTTTACTCTACTTGAATTCTTTGCCATTTGGTTTCCTTGAATAAAAAAGCAAGCGGAATTTTAAAATTCCGCTTGCAAAAAATTAAGCGATGATTTTCGAAACGACGCCTGAACCTACGGTATGACCGCCTTCGCGAATCGCGAAGCGAGTACCTTGCTCAAGAGCGATCGGAGCGATTAGCTCAACGGTAATTTTAACGTTGTCGCCAGGCATTACCATCTCGGTTCCCTCAGGAAGAGTAATCGAACCGGTAACATCTGTAGTACGAACGTAAAACTGCGGTCTATAATTATTAAAGAATGGAGTATGGCGTCCGCCCTCTTCTTTAGTTAGGATATAAACCTCGCCCTCAAATTTAGTATGAGGAGTGATCGATTTAGGTTTGCATAGAACCATACCGCGCTCTACTTCCTCTTTCTTAGTACCGCGCAATAAAACGCCTACGTTATCGCCGGCCTCACCCTGATCCATCTCTTTTCTAAACATCTCAACGCCGGTAACGGTAGTAGTTTGAGTAGGTTTAATACCTACGATCTCGATAGTATCGCCAACTTTAACAATACCTTTTTCGATTCTACCAGTTACAACGGTACCGCGACCGGAAATCGAGAAAATATCTTCGATCGGAAGAAGGAAATCTTTATCAGTATCGCGAACAGGAGTTGGAATATAGCTATCAACCGCATCCATAAGCTCCATAATCTTTGCAGACCATTCGCCGTCTTGCCCGGCTTTCGCTTCCTCAAGAGCTTTAAGAGCAGAGCCTTTAATGATTGGGGTCTCGTCGCCAGGGAATTTATACTCTTTTAAAAGATCTCTAACTTCCTCTTCAACTAGCTCTAAAAGATCCGGATCATCGACCATATCGGTTTTGTTTAGAAAAACTACGATATAAGGAACGCCTACTTGGCGAGAAAGCAAGATGTGCTCGCGAGTTTGAGGCATAGGACCATCTGCGGCGGAAACAACTAAAATAGCGCCGTCCATCTGAGCCGCACCGGTAATCATATTTTTTACGTAGTCGGCGTGGCCAGGGCAGTCAACGTGAGCATAGTGACGTTTCTCGGTCTCATATTCGATGTGAGACGTAGCGATAGTGATACCGCGCTCTTTTTCCTCTGGAGCGTTATCGATATTGTCGTAGTCCTTTAGCTCGGCTAGACCCTTCCTGGAAAGAACAGCAGAAATAGCAGCTGTCAAAGTAGTCTTACCATGGTCAACGTGACCGATGGTACCAATGTTTACGTGTGGCTTGTTACGATTAAATTTTTCTTTAGCCATCATATCCTCCGTTATTGATTTGTGGATTACACAACAAACTAAGCGACTCTATTTTATGGAGCTCATAGCGGGACTTGAACCCGCGACCTCTTCCTTACCAAGGAAGTGCTCTACCTCTGAGCCATATGAGCCTAAACTCAGGCAAAGAGAAATCGCTACCAATACCCAACAATGCGACCAAAATTTAGATTATGTAAGCATATAAAAGCAGTTAAGTTTTACAGCTCCCAGTAAACCTAAATGGTGGAGCGGGAAACGGGGCTCGAACCCGCGACCCTCAGCTTGGAAGGCTGATGCTCTAGCCAACTGAGCTAATCCCGCATCAAAAATTCATGGTGGTGAGACGTGGATTCGAACCACGGAAGGCAAAGCCAGCAGATTTACAGTCTGCCCTCGTTGGCCACTTGAGTATCTCACCCTTTGATGAAATCTGGTCAAACACTGTTACAAAAAATGGAGCTGGTGGACGGGATCGAACCGCCGACCCACTGCTTACAAGGCAGTAGCTCTACCAGCTGAGCTACACCAGCATTTTGAAATTGAAGTGGCAATTATAACCGAAAAATCCCCAATTGTCAAGGCTAAAACAGCCTATTTTAAAATTTCATAAAATTTCTGCTATAATGCGCGCAATTTTAAATTTTAAGGAATTTTATATGAAAATCGTACCTTGGATCATAATAGTTTTTATGATTTATTTGATTTATTATTTTATCTCCCGCTCCGAAAAGCGTCTAAATACCCTTGAAAAGCGCCTAAATAAGATAGAAGAAAACTTAAGCGAGATAAAAAAGGCTACCGAAGCCAACAGGCTCTTGATCGAAGAAGCAAAGCTGGACTCTGAAGATGACGCAAAAGAGCAAGAATAAAATTAAATTTAAATCCATGATCTCGCTAGCTTAGCCTTTTTGCCAAATATCTCGTGCTAAAAATTGTGAGTATATTTTATGCATACTTTGGCATTTTTGAAAGAAATTTTGCCGCAACGTCGAAACCGCGAAGTAGAAGAAGCTCATACGTAACTAATTCTTAAATTTTACGAAATTTAAAATTCGCGCTTTAAGCCTGCTCCGCCACGCAAATCCACGCAAATCAATAAATCAAAATTCTAGCTATTTGCTCACAGCACAAATTCCATAGAATTTCAAATAATGCCACATAAAATTAAAATTCTGCCAAAATCCATCCCTAATTCAACTACTTAAAATTTTGCGCAAATCCCTCAACAAAATTCTAAACCACAAAATTTTAGTATTTAAAATCATATTAATCAACCCCACCGCAGAGCAAAACCTGTGGGCTTGCCGCCCCGTGCACCACTTCAGGCTATTTTGTCAAAAGCCCAAAAGCGCAGACCACAACCTCTGCAAGCTAACGATAAAATTTAATCATAATTTTTAAAAACTAAATCCAGGAATTTCACAAATGTTAAATTTTATCCATTGGAATTTTCCTCGCCCATAAGCGCCTCAGCGATGAGCTCCAACGGATTTACGCACCTCGTCTGCGAGCCGCTTAAAGAAAGCGAATTATTTAGCTGCATCCTGCACGCGCTGCACTCGGCGGAAACTACGCGCACGGGTAGATCCGCCATTGCGCGCGCCTTAGCTAATCCCGCTGCGCGCGCGAGCTCGTAACGCTCGGTTTGCATCGTCACGCCGCCAAATCCGCAGCATTTATTAAGCTCATCCATCTCGGTTATTTCGTAGTTTTGAGCGAGCAAGCCGCGCGGTTCTTTCCAAATACCCTGCATTTTGCGGGCATGGCACGGATCGTGATAAGTAATCGCTAAAGCCCTTTTGCCGCGGCGCATCAAAAGATCACTTAAGTTTGTAAATTTATAAAAGTATTCGCTCGCCATAAAAATTTTACTCGCAAGCTTTTGCGCACGGGCTTTCCATTGCGGCTCGTTTTCAAAAAAATGCGCGTAATCCACCCGCAACATCGCAGAGCACGTAGCCTCGGGCACGATAATCGCATCAAGAGCAGGCAGAGCTTTTTCGAAATATGCTATATTAAATTTTGCCACGCGTTCAACCGCCGCAAAATCTCCCGTAAAATACGCAGGAGCACCGCAACAGGCTTGTTCCTTCATCAAATTTACGTTTAGCTTTAGCGCTCGCGCGATATGTAAAATCGCCTCGCCTACGCCCGTGTAAGCGTAGTTTGCCATGCAGCCTATAAAAATTCCGATAGTTTTTTCGCCGCCGTTGTCGATAAATTCTGCGTACGAGTTCATAAAGCTCTTTTTCGCAGGAGCAGGCAACAAGCGCTCTTTTTTAAGTAGTGGTAAGCCAAATCTAGGCGACATAGAGCTTTGCGTATCTTTTCGCATCTTAAAGCCACAGCTAAGAAACACGTATCCAAGCGCTGCTGCTAGATCCAGCGCTTTGCGGTGCCCGAGCAGCCAAAACGCAGCTTTTTTGTACCACGCGATGCCAAATTTCTCCGCAATGCGCGCGCGAATATTCTCAATCGCCGTATCTATGGGCAAAGACTCACCGCAAATATCTACGCAGTTGGTGCATAAAAAGCAGCTCTCAAAAATTTTCTTAGTGTTTTTATCAAGCTTTAGCTCATTTCTGCCGTAAGCACCCAAAAGATCCACAAATCCGCGTGGGCTCGTTACTTCATCGCCGTTAATGCCATGAATCGTGCAGACTTGGATGCATTTACCACATTTTACGCAACGCTCGCTAAGTGCCGCAAAATCGAACGCTCCAAGCTTTGCCCTACTCATAGCCGCGCCGCTTAAACGGTTTTAGAAAAGCGCTTTTCACCCAAATTTTTACCCATATACTCATCAAAGCACATCGCGATATTACGGATCAAAAGCGTGCCGGTAGGCGTTACCGAAATTCTATGCGGCGAGACTTGCACGAAATCCTTTAGCGCCTCAAGCTGCTTTAGGCTCGCGCCGAAATGCTCGAAAAATTTTATCTTAAATTTCTCCTCGATCGCCTCTATATCAACGCAAAAATTACTCATCAGCCCCATAATCACCTCTTTGCGCAGCAGATCCTCTTCATTTAGCAAAATGCCCTTGCAATACGGCAGCCTGCCCGCATCGATCGCAGCTTCATACGCGTCCATATCTTTAAAATTTTGCGCATAGTGGCGCGCGCCCTCGCCGATGCTGGTTAGCCCGATGCCGATCAGATCGGCGCCGCCCTTGGTCGTATAGCCTTGGAAATTACGGTGCAGCGAGCCGTTTTTAAGCGCGGTATGAAGCTCGTCCGCGGGCTTTGAGTAGTGATCCATACCGATCATCTCATATCCGTTCGCGCTCAAAAAATCGTGCGTAAATTTTAAAATTTCAAGCTTCACTTTAGGCTCCGGCAGGGTCGTTTCGTCAAATTTACGCATAGATTTTTTGATCCACGGCACGTGCGCGTAGTTAAAGATCGCAAAGCGGTCCGGATCAAGCGAAAGCGCAAGCTCCAGCGTGCGCTTAAAGCTAGCTAGGCTCTGATACGGAAGGCCGTAGATCAGATCCATATTTATCGATTTTATCCCCCTCTCGCGCGCCATGGCTATGACGTCCCTCGTAAGCTCGAAAGGCTGGATGCGATGGATCTCCTTTTGCACGCGCTCGTCGAAGTCCTGCACGCCATAGCTTATGCGGTTAAAGCCGTTTGAAACTAGCACGTCAAGCTGCTCGGCGTTTAAAAACCGCGGATCGATCTCGCAACTGATCTCGGCTTCGGAGCTGAAGTTTTTAAAATATTTTTTGATATTTTTTATGTGGCGCGCGAGCTGTTCGGCGCTAAAATATGTAGGCGTGCCGCCACCGAAGTGCATCTGCACAACCTGCCTGGAGCCGTCCACGATGCCGCTTAAAATTTGCATTTCGCGCTCGATATAGTCCAAATACCGATCCATCTTGTCGCGCTTACCGGTGTAGATTACGTTGCAGCCGCAAAAATAACAGGCGGAGCGGCAAAACGGCATGTGAAAGTAAAGCGACAGCGGCGTAGAGCTTTTCTGATTTTTCAGCTCGTTCAAATACCCGTCGTAGCTGAAATTTTCGCTAAATTCCAAAGCGGTCGGATAGCTCGTGTAGCGGGGCCCTGGGCGCGAAAATTTCGCGTAAGCGTCGAAGTCTATGCTATTCACGGCCGCCCGCCTTGGTTTTGATAAGCTCTTCGATGTCGATGAAAAGGTTCGGATGCAGGCTTTTTACGCGCGAGACGACGGCATCGACGTCTAAGCTTAATCTTTTTGCACTCGGATCTGCGCCCGTTAGCCTTCTGATCTCGTCCATGCACACGATCCACGCGTCACCGAAATCCACCGGCGTATGCTGCAAGATCGAGCGCTCAAGCTTGAGATTAAAATTTTCCTGCATCGCGTTTTTGGTCGCGGCAATGAGATTTGCAAGCGATTTTATCGAGATCATCGTGTGTACTTCGTTATTTTCGTCAATGCCGAACCACGGCTCCTCGTCGCTCCACGAGCCGCTTTTTAAAGTGAGTTTTTTCTCGTTGTCCTCGCCCTGCGAAATTTCAAAAACCGTCCTTTTCGAGCTATCCAGCCCGAAAAATTCGCTCGCTTTGTCGATCTTTTTTAGCGCTTTATCTTTTTCTTCCATGCGTTCTCCTAAAATTTACTTTTTTTGATCCAGCCAGACCATGACGCCTTTTTGCGCGTGCAGGCGATTTTCCGCCTCTGCAAAAATTTCATCCGCGTGCGCTTCAAACACGGCCTCGCTCACCTCATATCCGCGGTACGCCGGCAGGCAGTGCAAAAAGATCGCGTTTTTTTTAGCCAGAGCCGTTAAGCTTTCGTCCACGCAAAAGCCCGCAAAGTCGCGAATTCTTTGCTCCTTTTCGCCTTCTTGCCCCATCGAGACCCAAGTATCGGTCGTCACGACGTTTGCGCCCCTTGCGGCTTCCTTTATATCGTTCGTTATTAAAATTCTAGCGCCTGAAATTTTAGCATTTTCTTGCGCCTGCGCTAGTATCTGCGGATCAGCCTCATAGCCCACGGGCGTCGCTACTCGCAGCTCAAAGCCAAGCTTGCTGGCAAGCATGAGCCACGAATGCGTCATATTGTTGCCGTCACCCACGTACGCGGCTTTTATCTTTGCAATTGGGGTGCCGCACTCCACGATCGTCATCAGATCCGCCATTAGCTGCACGGGATGAAATTTATCGCTTAGCCCGTTTATCACCGGCACGCGGCTAAATTCCGCAAGCTCTATTAGCGTCTCGTGGCGATTTACGCGCGCCATAATCAGATCGCACATTCGCGAAATCACGCGCGCAGTGTCTTTGATCGGCTCGCCTCGCCCGAGCTGGATGTCGCGACTGCTCAAAAACAGCGCGTGCCCGCCAAGCTCGTTCATCCCCACGTCAAAGCTCACGCGCGTCCTGGTCGAGCTTTTTTCAAATATCATCGCTAATTTTTGATCTTTCAAATATGGCTTGAAATTTCGCGCTTTAGCCTCTTTTTTAATCTCAAAGGCTAAATTTAAAATTTCGATTATCTCGTCTTTGCTAAAATCGTTTAACGTAAGAAAGTGCCTCATTTATCCACCTTATCTTTTATAAATTTACTAAAAAATTCTTTTAAATCACCTTTCGTCATATCGCCCGCAGCCACCTTTACGACTACGTCTTCCATCGCTGCATAAAATTCCTCGTCGTCCAAAACTATAGAATTCGCCGATAAAAACTAGCGTCAAATATTTCATTTATCCTTTAATCGCTCAAAAACAGCCCTATTGCTCGGCTTATCTAATTTCGCAATAACGGCGCTCGAAAGCTCGTCGAAATTCTCTATGCACTCATCCCCGTTTACGGGTAAAATTTTAGCTTCAAATTTCATCTTTTTTGCCAGCTTCATCACGGCATCCAAGACGGCTTGCATTTCATTACTTTTAATTTCGAGTGCTATCTTATTCATCGCTAGCCCCTGTTTAAAATTTCCGCGATTTCTTTGGCGTGATAGGTGATGATCATATCCGCGCCGGCGCGCCTTATGCCTATCATCGTCTCCATCATCACGCGCTCATAGTCGATCACGCCCGCTTTTTTACCCGCCTGCAAAAGCGAGTATTCGCCGCTTACGTTATACGCACAGATCGGCAGCAGCGTGCGCTCTCTAAGGTCTCTGATTAGATCCAGATACGCAAGCGCGGGCTTTATCATCAAGATGTCCGCTCCCTGCGCCTCGTCCTGCAGGCTTTCGTTGATCGCCTCAAATCTATTTGCGGGATCCATCTGGTAGCTGCTGCGATCGCCGAAACTCGGTGCGCTCTCCGCCACGTCGCGAAACGGCCCGTAATAGCCGCTGGCAAACTTGCTCGAATACGCCATAATCGGTAAATTTTCAAATCCGCCGCGATCGAGCGTCTCTCGCAGAGTTGCGATAATACCGTCCATCATGCCGCTTGGAGCAATCATATCCGCGCCCGCTTTGGCGTGGATGAGCGCCTGCTGCGCCGAAATTTCAAGCGTCGCGTCGTTATCCACCGTCTGATGCACATGATCGATGATGCCGCAGTGCCCGTGGTCGGTGTATTCGCAAAAGCACAGATCGGTGATGACGAGTAAATTTGGAAATTTAGCCTTTATAGCGCGTAGCGAAGTCGCGATGATGCCGTCCTCGCTTAGCGCATCCGAGCCGATGCTGTCCTTTAGCGAAGGAATTCCAAAAAGTAAAATTTTATCCAAACCGAGCGACAAAAGAGTCTCGCACTCTTTTAAAATTTCATCGACGCTCATCTGAAATACGCCGGGCATCGAGGCGATCTCCTTTTTGATACCGCTTCCTTCCATGACAAAAAGCGGATAGATCAGCGAGCGGGTTTGCAGATCGGTTTGTCGCACCAGATCCCTAAGCGCGGGGTTTATTCGTAGCCGTCTAAATCGTTTAAACATTATTTTTCCTTTTTTAGCTAGAATTGTGAGATTTATAATATCACAATCGGAGTAAATTTAAGCATGGATATAAAAATTTCAGAGGTCGCAAATCTCCCCTCCCGCTTCGGAAGCTTCCGCGTTCAGTCGTTCAAGCAAGGGAATAAGGAGCATTTGGCGATATTTAAGCAGCCTTTCGCAGGCGTCGTAAATGTGCGGATCCACTCGGAGTGCCTTACCGGCGACGCGATCGGAAGCCTAAAGTGCGACTGCCGCGACCAACTCGAAGCGAGCCTAAAATATATCGAAGAGCACGGCGGCATGGTGATCTATCTGCGTCAAGAGGGGCGCAATATCGGGCTTTTTAATAAAATCAACGCCTATGCCCTGCAAGATCAGGGCCTCGATACGATCGAAGCAAACCATCAATTGGGCTTCAAAGCGGACGAGCGAACCTACGAGATCGTGGATTTCATACTCGCTCATTTTGGAATTTCGCGCATAAATCTGCTTACGAACAACCCGCAAAAGCTGCACGATCTAAAGGTAGAAGTGGTCGCGCGCGTGCCGATAATCATCACGCCTAATAAATTTAACGAAAACTATCTGCGCGTCAAAAAAGAGCAGATGGGGCATCTGCTGTGAAGCTTGCGCCGGGCGAGAGCTTTGGCGAGCAGGTCGCTAAATTTAAATCCTGTCTGCAGAAATTTAACCGCGTGCATAGCCTCACGAATTACGATGATTTGGATACGGTGGTGCGCGACAGCCTAAGCGGAGCGAATTTCATACCGCGCTATCCGCGTATCGCATGCGACATCGGCTCGGGAGCGGGCTTTCCCGGGCTATTTTTGGCGCTCGCGCTACCGCTGTGCGAGTGGCATCTGTTTGAACCTAACCGGAAAAAAGCGGCGTTTCTAACCTACGCGAAGGTTAGCCTTGCTCTAGCTAACGTAAAAATCCACGCCGAGCGCGTGCAAGACGGCGCAAAGCTGCGCGCCGATCTGATAAGCTCGCGAGCTTTGATGAGCGCGCGAAGCTTGGTTGAAATTTGCCGCGGCTTTTACGACGAAAACACTACGTTTTTGCTCTACAAAGGCTCGGGCGCAGAAGCGGAAGCGGAGGAATTCCGCAAGGAATTTGCAAGCGCGCGCTGCGAAATTTTTAGCGGCGAAAACGCTTTGAAAAATAGAAAATTTTTAGTGATCAAAGGGGTGAAATAATGGGAAAAATTCTAGCCGTCGCCGTTATCGCGGCGCTCATATATTTTTTGATAGTGCCTAGATTTCGCATAAAGAAAAAGGACGATGCGACCGAGCTTTTGGCGTGCGACGAGTGCGGGACGTACTTTAGCAGCGACGAGCTTGCTCTGCGCGACAAAAAGCGCCTTTGCAAATCCTGCGAAGCCAAACTAAGGGGTGGCAAATGATCATCCTAGGCCACGCGCTCGTGCCCTACGAGCCGCTGTATCTCATCAAAAACGGCGACGAAGTTTTCAAATACGACAATCTGCTCTTTAAATTTAACGACAGGCTCATCGCCGCCGCGCAAAAGGCGCAGAAAAAATTTAGCGTTATTACGAATGATGTAAATGAAATTTTACTCGCAAACGGCGCAGGCGCGCGCTTCATCATCGTGGATAAAAAATCCGCCGCGCACGCGCAAAAGCTGGCAAACGATTATCTTTTTGACGCCAAGATCGCGATGTTTATCGGCTCTGCGCGGGCGCTAAAAAACTTAGCCGAGCTCGGAATCGATGCGGCGATCTTTAAAGACGCGATCGCAAACGCGCCCAAATCGCTACTTGCAAGCATTGGAGACAGCGTAGGTTCGAAATTTCACTTCGGACTTCCGAAAAAAGATGAAATTTTCGGCGGCGCGCAAAAGCTCGCGGATAAAATTTCGGCTCTGGATAAAAAGCTAAGCGCGCCCGCAGCCGGCGAAAAGGACAATATATGGAAAAGCTAAAAACGGCGCTTTTGATGAGCGCGCTGGTAATGATTTTTATGTTTGTAGGTAACGCCGTAGGCGGACGCAGCGGCATGATGATAGCCTTCTGCGCGGCGTGCGCGATGAATTTTTTCAGCTACTTTTTCAGCGACAAGCTGGTGCTAAAGCACTACCGCGCGATACCGGTGAGCGAGGATAGTGAGCCGATGCTTTACGACATCGTAGACCGCCTCTGCGCGAGGGCAAATCTGCCTATGCCGCAAATTTACATCATCGATGAGGAGGTACCGAACGCCTTTGCTACGGGGCGCAATCCAAATCACGCCGCCGTTGCGGTAACGCGCGGGCTGCTAAATTTAATGAATCCGCAAGAGATCGAAGGAGTACTAGCGCACGAGCTAAGCCACGTAAATCACTACGATATCCTCATCGGCTCGGTCGCGGCGATGTTTGCGGGAGCCATCGCGCTGCTAGCGAATTTCGCGCAGTTTGGCGCGATGGTAGGCGGCGGCAACTCCAATAATCGCTCAAACGGGATCTTTATGCTAATAGCCGCCATCGTAATGCCGCTAGCTGCGAGCATCATACAGATGAGCATCTCGCGGACGAGAGAATATAAGGCTGATGCGGGCGCCGCGGCGCTTACGTCGCATCCGCAGTGGCTGATCTCGGCGCTTAAAAAGCTTGACGCCTACTCCCAAAACTACCGCATGCGCTCCGCGGATGCCGCAAGCGCGCATATGTTTATCGTAAATCCCTTCAGCGGCGCGGCGAGCAGCCTTTCTAGGCTTTTCCGCACCCACCCAAGCACCGCCGATCGCATCGCCAGGCTAGAGCAGATCGACAGAGATATGCGCCTAAGCTGATCGTTGGTAAATTTAAGATAAAATTTCCCCACTTTAACCAAAGGAGAAAACATGGGTTTACTTTCATTCGTAGCCGAAGCAGGCAAGAAACTACTAGGTCTAGGCGATGACGCCAAATCCGTAAAAGACGAGATCGCCACCAATCTCAGCTCTACGCCGGTAGAGGGGCTAGAGGTCGAGGTGCAGGGCGACACCGTCAAAATCAGCGGCAACGCCGATAAGGAAACTCTCGAAAAAGCAGCCCTCATCGCGGGCAATACCGCAGGCATCAAAAACGTCGAAATTGAGGGCATTCGAGAGGATAGCGCCGAAAACTACTACACCATCGTAAAGGGCGATAACCTATCTAAAATCGCGAAGAAATTCTACGGCGACGCGAATAAATACAAGATTATTTTCGACGCCAACCGCGAGGTTATCAAGGACGCGAACCTCATCTATCCGGGACAGAAGATCAGAATTCCAAAAGCTTAAGCTCGCTTTTGAATGCTGCGGCTTGATTTTGCAAGCCGCGAATTTTACTTTTACCAGCATTGCGCTACGTTTGCGAGAGCAGTGATTTTATCAGCCCGCGGCGCAGCGCGATTTTGGCGAGCTACGTATTTTGCTAGCCGTGGATTTGCAGATTGCAAATTTTGCGAGCTGCAACTTTAAGGCTATGGTCTGCTTTTGCGAGACGGGTTTTGATTTTAAGCCGTGACGCGGTTTTGCGAGACGCGCTGCAGCGGATAGTGGATTATTTGCCGCATCGCCTGTGTGCCGATATGCCTGCATACCGCTCTAACGGATTTACGATAGATTCCATCGCGCCAGCCAAACATATCGCGCTTTGATTGAGATATAAAGATGCCTGAAAATTTTAAAATTTCACCTAGAGATTACGACAAAGAGCCGTTGATTTTACGTGATTATAGTAGAGAAATGTTGCTTCACGGTGTTTTGAATTTAATATTTTTCTTGATTTCTTCGCTTTTTGTTTTTGCGATACAAAGTCATATCGAATTTGGAGAATTCGACGAATTAGTGAAAAAAGTTTTTATTTTATTGTTGATATTTGTAGGATTTTTAACTATTTCTTATAAAATAACCATATTTTCAAAGGAACGCTTTGTTTCACTCTCGTCTAATATGAGAGCAGTATATTACGATAGCAATTTGCAAATACGAAAAATTCAGAGCTTATTGGGGAATAAAGAATTTTCATCGTTTTTATATTTCATACTTAGTAGCAAATTTATAACATTATATCCTATTTTAATTGTATCAATAGGTGGATTTATATTTACTTTTGATAGCGAATTTATAATAAGTTTGCTTCTTTACGCTTTTGCTTTGTTTTTAGCGATTATATATGATATTTTATTTCGTATGTTGCTTTATAAAAAATCAAATAAAAATTTGACAAATTTTTGGAAATACTCGCAAAAATTTGTTATTGATATAGGTTGGATCAGGGGTGTTCGTATGGTCATACAACAAGGAGCAACAATATCATTTTTTAATCAAAAAGATCACGATTTATTAAAAGAATATTTTTATACATTTTTTCACATAAATTTTGATACAGATATATAAAAACATTAAGAGTTAAAAATTTTTAGCAGAAGTACCACTTAAATTTTATTAAATCCAAATCCTCACGTTCAGTTTTAAAATTTTAACGATACTCAAAAAGTT
>NZ_CALHHT010000020.1 GCF_938031315.1 uncultured Campylobacter sp. | reverse complement strand
GTTTGTTTTTTGCGGCACGCTTTTTGGCGCTTCTTGCGAGCAGATGCAGGAGGATGCGCGCGGATTTTTCGGCGCGAGTTTGAGCGATGAGGAGTTGCTGCAAAGCGATTTTGGCTGTCAAGGCTCGCTGCTTAACGCCCCTTTTTTACAAAGCTTAAGGCAGAGCGCGGCCGAGATCAGAGGCGAAAACGTCGATTGTGTCGGCAATAAAGCCCTGGTCAATGAAAAGAAGTTCGAGCGCGTGCTTGCATTTGCGGGGATGGATGGCGAGGGCTTTTTGAGCTACGCCAAAGATAAAAACCACGACGCGATCTATCAAAAATCGTTTGAAGCCTTAGAATTTTACTCCGAGCGCACGATCGGAAATTTTATAAAATATCGAAATTTCAAGCGCGAGCTCGCAGCGGCAGAGCAGGGGCTAAAAACGCACTTCGCGGCAAGCTTCGATGAGACTAGAGCGGATGAGCTTGCGGCCGCCGTGATCGCCGAGTTTGCCTCATATGCCGCAAACGATCGCGAAGTAGGCGCGCGCAGCGAGCTCGAGCTAGCGCTTAAGCAGGGCGTGAGCGCGGATGAGTTTAACGCGCTTTTATTTAGCAAAAGTTTCGCCTCGTATGAGCTTGACGATGCCCTTGATTTGGCGCTTTTGCTGGGTTATGATAAGCGCTTTATCTCCACTTTGATCGAGCAAGGCGCGCAGGTGAATGCGGGCGAAGAAAACTCGCTGTTTTACGCGATGAGCAGCATCGAAAACGCTAGGCTCATGATTTCGAAAGGCGCGCAGGTAAATTATAAAAATTCTCTGGGTCAAACGCCGATCTTTTACGCCGTAGCGATGAAAAACTACGAGCTCGTGAAGCTGCTTATCTACAACCACGCAAGCGTGAACGTAAGGCAGATAAGCAGCACCGAGATGCAGGCGCTGGCGTCTTTGGGCGGCACCGAGGATACTTGTACTTTTGCTTTTACGGGCGCGGGTGAGACTCTGCTGATGTATGCAGCGCAAAACGGCACCAAGCAGATCGTCGAGCTTCTGGTAAGATCGGGAGCCAACGAAAAGCTAAGCGACGAGGCGGGTCTAAACGTGATGGACTATGCGATTTTAGGGGGCGATGTGCAGACGCAAAGCTATCTGAAATCGATCGGTCTAAAGCCTAGCGAGAGCTTGGACGATGAGGGCTCGGACGGCGCGCCTGCAAAGCAGAATGAGCTTTAATCTAAAGCGCGGATCTGCTTTGCGGCTTTAACGATTAAATTTCGTTTGCGACGGGAGTTTAAAACAGGCGCTTGCTTTTAAATTTTAAAATTTGAGATAAAAACAGGCTCTGCGTCGCTTGCTGCGCCTTAGAATTTTAAAATTTTAAAACGGGCAAATTTTACGCCGCTTCGCTTTGAGCTTTAAATTTTAAATTTACGCGGAGCGAATTTACGCGCTTTGAATTTTAAAATTTAAGGCCTTCCGCGTGAGATCCGAATCGCCGGACTTAAAATTTAAAGCCCTTTGCCGCTTGAAAACAGATCCGCGCAAAGATGAGATCGGCAGCCGTAGCAGGCGCGAAATTTTAAAGCTTAGTCCAAACGCGGGCTAAGCTTTAAAATTTTATCAACCATATCAAGGATTAAAATGTTAAAAAATTTGCTTATCTTTACGGCGATTTTTTTGCCCGCGCTGGCGCTTGCGGACGTGGAGCCCGCCGTGCGAAACAGCGAGCTTTACGGCGTGTTGACGCTTATCCCGCCGGTTGCGGCGATCGTGCTTGCTTTTATCACCAAAGACGTGATTTTGTCGCTGTTTTTGGGCGTGCTAAGCGGGACCTTTCTCATCGGTATGGTCGATCAAAATATCGCAGCTTCGGCACTTTTCGCTTTTACCGATCTGTGCTCGCGCATGGTAAAATCGATGGCGGATACGTGGAATGCGGGTATTTTGCTTCAGGTTATGTGTATCGGTGGGCTCATCGCTTTGGTGACCAAAAGCGGCGGCACGAAAGCGCTTGCGCTCTGGCTTAGCAAACACGCCGACACTCCCGTTTTGGGTCAAATTTACACCTGGCTGATGGGTATCGTGATATTTTTCGATGATTACGCAAACGCCCTAATCGTGGGCCCTATTATGCGGCCGCTTATGGATAAATTTAAAATTTCGCGCGCGAAATTCGCCTTCATCATCGACGCTACCGCCGCGCCGATCACCGGCATCGCGGTGATCTCCACCTGGGTCGGAGTCGAAATTTCGGCGATCAAAGAGGCCTACTCACAGATCGGCATAGAAAACATAAACGCCTTTACCGTCTTTGTGGAGACGATCCCGTATAGATTTTATAATATTTTTATGATCTTTTTCGTGGTCGCCACGGCAGTGATGAGCAGGGAGTTTGGCTCGATGTATCGCGCAGAGATCGCATCTCGCGGCGGCAAGAGCGGAGCTGCGGATTTTAAAATCAAAAATTTAGAGGATCAAATTTTCGTACCCAAAGAGGGCGTCGCGCTTCGCAAGCTAAACGCGATAATCCCGCTAGGAGCGATGATCGTCCTTTCCGTTATCGGATTTTATCTCAACGGCTACAGCTCGCTGGAGGGCGAGGCTTTGGAGGCGGTCAAAGCAGCCCCTCTTAGCTTCACTTCGATCCGCACCGCATTTAGCGCAGCGGATGCCTCGGTAGTGCTGTTTCAATCCGCGCTCTTTTCGTCGATCATCGCCGTCGCTTTAGGCATCGCGCAAAAGATTTACGGCGTCAAAGAGGCGATCGAGGTCTGGGTTGGCGGCTGGAAAAGTATGCTAAATACCGTCATAATCCTGCTTTTTGCGTGGTCGCTAAGCTCTGTTATCAAAGAGCTAGGCACTTCGCGCTACTTGGTCGAGCTTCTAAGCGACGCTACGCCGCGCTTTGCTCTTGCGATCGTGATCTTCGTGCTTAGCTCGTTTATCTCATTTTCAACGGGCACGAGCTTCGGTACTATGGGTATCGTCACCCCTTTAGCCGTGCCGTTAGCGCACGCCGTGGGGCAAAAATACGGACTTAGCGGCGAGGAATTTCACGTTTTCATGTGCGTAAATATCAGCGCGGTGCTCACCGGAGCGATCTTTGGCGATCACTGCTCGCCGATTTCAGATACGACGATCCTTTCTTCGATGGGCGCAGGCTGCGATCACATCGAGCACGTAAGCACGCAGATGACCTATGCGCTGGTCGTTTGCGGCATCAGTATCGTTTGCGGCTACCTGCCTGCGGGCTTTGGGCTTAGCGTGTGGGGATGTCTGATCTTGGGTATCGCGGCTATCATTCTTTTACTGCGCACGGTTGGTAAAAGAGTGGATGTATGAATTGCGAAAGCTTCGGTAGCTGCGGCAGCTGCACGCTCGTCGAGCCCTATGAGGATCAAATTTCATACAAAAAGCAGCTGATAAGCGATAAGTTCAGAGAATTTTTTGACGGCGAGTTTGATTTTTTTGCCTCACAGCCGCAAAATTACCGTATCAGGGCGGAATTTGGCATCTGGCACGATATTTGGCATAGCGCATCTGATCTTGCCTACACGATGGGCGGCGCACGTAGCAAGAAAATTTTAATTAACGAATGCCCCAAGGTAGCACTTCCTATCGCAAATTTAATGCCGCAGCTGCTAGAGGCGCTTAGGCGGAGCGAAGCTTTAAAAGAAAGGCTCTTTGGCGTCGAGTTTATCTCGTGCGCCAGCGGGATTTTGGCGACGCTGCTTTATCACAAGCGCCTGGGCGAGCGCGAGCAGGAGGCGATTTGTGAGCTGGCGGACAAGCTTGGCATCAGGGTTATGGCTCGCGCGCGCGGACAGAAGCTGCTAAGCGGCGAGCTAAGCCTCACAGACGAGCTTTGCGTGGACGGGCGAGTTTATAAATTTCGCTTCGGCGAAAACGCCTTCATCCAGCCCAACCGCGGCGTGAACGAAAAGATGATCGCCTGGGCGAGAAGCTGCGTGGACTTCGGCAAAGATGGCGCGGGCGAGGTGTGCGCCGCGCAAAATTCTGTCGCAAAGAATTTCATAGCGGAGAATTCTGCCGCGCAAAATTCTACGGATCGAAATTTAGTTTCTGAAAATTCCACTGAATTTGACGCCGCGTGCCGAAATTCTACTCCATCAAATTCTGCGCAAGCGAGATTTAACGGCAAAAATTCCGCGAAATCTAACTGTGAGTCCGCAGGCGAGAGCTCTGCGGATAAAAATTTCACTTGTAAGGATTTGGGCGTGCAAAATTCCGCCTCGCAAAATTTGGATTGCGAAAAGCAAAGCTTGCAAAATTCAGCCTGCGAAAAACTCATCGCACAAAATTTGGATTGCGAGCAGTCTGCAGCGCAAAATTCGAGTTGCGAAAAACAAGCCGTGCGCCCAGAAAGCTCCGCCGCGCGCGATTTGCTGGAGCTGTACTGCGGGCACGGCAACTTCACCATCCCGCTTGCGGCTAAATTTAACCGCGTGCTGGCGAGCGAAATTTCAAAAAGCTCGATTGCTAACGCCCGCATAAACTGCGAGCTCAACGGCGTTTGCAATGCGCAATTCGTCCGCCTTAGCGCGGATGAGCTGATGAGCGCGTTTGCGCGCAGGCGCGAGTTTGAGCGGCTAAAGGGGATCGATATTTTCAGCTACGATTTTTCGCACGTCTTGATCGATCCGCCGCGAGCGGGGCTAGAGCCTAGCGTGATTGATTTCATAAAAAATTTTCAAAATTTGATCTACATCTCCTGTAACCCGCAGACGCTTTTTGAAAATTTACGCTCGCTTTGTGCTACGCACGAGGTGCGCAGGTTTGCGATCTTCGATCAGTTCGCGCATACGGCGCATATCGAATGCGGCGTGCTATTGCGGCGCAGGAATTAGGCGTGAGCCCAGATCTAAGCTGCGGATTTAGGCTGCGCGCGGGATAAAATTTCGCCTAAAATATGTATAATAACAAAATTTAAAATTACGAAAGGAAGTAGATGGTTGATCTAAATAAAATCATCCAAGCAAAGCGCACGATAAACGATTTCGTCTATAAAACGCCCTTTGCTCTGGCACCGAAGCTCAGCAAGCTTTACGGCGCGGAAGTGTATCTCAAAAGCGAGAACTTGCAGCGCACCGGCGCGTATAAGATCCGCGGCGCTTACAATAAAATCGCGCACCTAACGGATGAGGAGCGGGCGCATGGAGTAATAGCCGCAAGCGCGGGCAACCACGCCCAAGGCGTAGCGATGAGCGCGCAAAAATTCGGCGTGCATGCCGTGATCGTAATGCCTGAAGCCACGCCGCTACTTAAGGTAAGCGGCACGAAGGCTCTGGGCGCAGAGATCATCCTAAAGGGCGATAATTTCGACGAGGCGTATGCGTTTGCACTGGAATATGCGAAGGAGCACAATCTGACGTTCGTCCATCCCTTCAACGACGAGTTCGTACAAGCGGGCCAAGGCACGATCGCGCTTGAGATGATCGAGGAGGTCGCAGATCTTGAATACATCGTCGTTCCCGTAGGCGGTGGCGGGCTTGCGACGGGGGTTTGCAGTTGTGCCAAGCAGATCAACCCCGACATCAAAATCATCGCCGTAGCCGCTAAGGGCGCGCCCGCGATGCACGATAGCTTCGTCGCGAAAAAGCCGCTAAATTCCAAATCGGTCCGCACCATCGCCGACGGCATTGCGGTGCGAGATACGAGCGAGATCACGCTCTCTACGATCATCGAGTGCGTCGATGAGTTCGTACAGGTCGATGACGAGGAGATCGCAAGCGCGATACTCTATCTGCTCGAGCAGCAAAAAATCATCGTCGAGGGCGCGGGCGCGGCGGGCGTAGCGGCGCTGATGAACGCGAAATTTGCATTCCCTGCGGGCGCAAAGATCGGCATCATCCTAAGCGGCGGCAACATCGACGTGCAGATGCTAAACATCATCATCGAAAAGGGTCTTATTAAGTCGCACCGCAAGATGACGATCAACGTCACGCTCGTCGATAAGCCGGGCGCACTTACGGGGCTTACCGAAATTTTGCGCCGCGCCAACGCAAACATCGTCAAGATCGACTACGACCGCTTCTCGACCAATATCGAGTACGGCGACGCGCAGATCACGATCACGCTTGAGACCAAGGGTAAGGCTCATCAAGAGGACATCGCCTGGGCGCTCAAAAACGCAGGGTATGATTTCAGGGAGATTTTGTAAAATTTCGCGGGAGCTTTTGGTTTTGGTCTCGGCTTATGGCGGTTAAATTTTAAATTTGCACCAGCCTATACTATCCGCGCCGAAATACTTTGTGTGGGTATTTTAATCTTTGGTGTATTTCTCTTGGGGCGGTAAGGGAGCCCCAATTGCGAGGTCACACTTCTCGCGGAGGCGGCGCTGCCCCGCAGCACCGCATTGCTCCGCTCGCCCCCAAACCCCACCTAACCCCCGACGACGCTAGCGGTGCGAGCCTTGCGGCTCGCGTTAAATTTTATAATCGCGGCTCGCTTCTTTAAAATTTCTTTTGCGATTTTAAAATTTCTTGCTGCAAAAATCGTAAAATTTTAATTGCACTACAAATCGGCGCTGTATTTTGCTAAAATACCGATAAAATTTTAAAGGATGAAATTTGGAAAATTTTGCTTTTCTTCTAAATTTAGTGATATTTTGCATCTTGGTTTTTATGTTTTTTAAGATGCGCAAAAGCGGCGAGCAGGCTGGCAAGCCGCAGATCGCCACCGACATCACGCGGCTTAAAAGTATCGGCGAGCTGAGCGTTTTTAAAATTTACTCCAAAGAGATCGTCACGCGCAAGCAAAACGTAGGCAGCGGGCTGCTGGGCTCGCTCGTCTCGCCGCTGATGACGAAAAAGCAGATCGCCATCATCTTCGAGTTTGAGATCGAGTTCGTTTACGACCTGCTAAGCCCCGAGTTTGCGATACTGCCGCAGGGCGAGGATCGCTACGAGATCAAGATGCCGCCGTGCAAATACAAATACTCGATCAAAGATATGAAAATTTACGACGAGAAAAACGCCAAGCTGCTGCCGTTTCTGCTGCCCGATTCGCTAAACGGGCTATTCGGCGCAAGCTTTGACGAGAGCGATAAAAACCGCCTCATCGACGACGCTAAGGACGAGGTCAAACAGCTCTCGCTAAAAATTATCAACGATCTTGGCGGCAAGATCCACAAATCCGCGACCGACACGCTGGAGGCGATCGCCAAGAGCTTCGGCGCGAAGGAGGTCGGATTTATCTTCCAGGACAAGGCGCTTCAAACGATCGACATAAACTCTAGCGAGATCGCAATCGACAAGTCGCTAAAATCGCAGATCGAGAAGTAGATGGAGCTTTTTAAGGCGCTTTTTAAAATTTATTTCGCCCGCATGCTCGCGTTTATGGATGCTTGCGCGAGGGCTTGGCAGCGATTTTACGAGCCGATCAGGCTGCGCAAAGAGAAAAAGCGCCTGCGCGCGAAGGGCTATTTTACCGAGGATGCGACGTGGGCGGAGTTTTTCGCGGATTTTAAATTTTGCAAATGCTTCATCATCAAAAAAATCCTCTATCCGAACTTCTACGCGATCAAAAACTCCTCCAAATGGGAGGCGAGCTCAAAGCGAGCTAGTTTTTCGGTGGGCTCGTTTGCATACGACGAGATCGCGTGGGTGTGGGTGCCGCGAGCCTTCGACGGCGGGCGAAAAAACGATCTGGAAAAGCTAAAAGATCTGCTGCAAAAGATCCCCGCACTGCGCTACGAGCAGAGCGACACCGGGATTAAAATTTTCGGCTACGAGTAAGGTAATTCGGCCGGCGAAAATTTGGTGATGAAATTTGGTGATGAAATTTGGTGGTGCGCCCGCGCCGAGAAATTTCACGCATTCGCTGCGAAATTTCGATACGTTAGCACCTCGTACATGTACGTTTGCTCGGCGTGAAATTTGCACGCTCCGGGCTGCTGCGAAATTTCGCGCAAATACCCGCTGCATAAATTTGATGCAAAAAGCGGGCTTGCATTTTGCGCGTAAATTCTGCGCGAGCGTGCGTCTGTGCGTGGGATTTGCGCGCGGCAGTTGTTTTTGGTGCGGCGTCTTGCGGATTTAAATTTATGCGCTCAATCGCGTCGTATTTTTGATACGCGGCACGGCACGGAATTTTGCCGTTTAGGAAGCGCGCCGTGCGGCAAATTTCGCAACAGAAAATGTCGCATCAATTTCGCCGCATTCAAATTTCGGCAGGTAAAATTTGCCTTGCGGCATCGTGTCGCGCAAAAATTCGCCGATCGCGGCGCAAAAACAGACGCGCTCAATTTCGCGGTAGAGATTTCGGCGCGGCACAATTTGTAAGCGTAAAATTTACCGCCTGTTCTCATTGCGTTGGCGTGAGCCGACTTGAAGCGCGGCACAATTTGTGGATGCGAGACTGCGCCGCAGCGGTTCCAGCGATGTGGCAGATGTAAATTTAAAAATAAAGAGCAAAAATGGTTCAACTACTACTTGATAAAGCGAGGGCTCTGCTTGCGCCCGCGCCGAAATTTTATTTCGGCCTATGCGGCGCGGTGGGTGTATTTTGGCTCGTCGTCGCGCTTAATTTGATCGTTTGCGCGGCGCGGGCGTATTACTTTTACGGCGTGGAAGATCGCATATTTTCGCGGATCTTTGAGGATTTTTGCTGCATTTTGATCATAAATTTGCTCATCTTTCATCTCTGCTTCGTCGTTTTTAGAAGATTTTTCGGGCTTGCCGCTCTGTTTGTGCTAGCGATCAATACGCTTTGTGCGGCTATCTCGCTCTTTTTGGTCGTTTTTTTTCGACTCCGCTTTTAACGTCGTCGCGCTCGATGCGATAATCCACACCGACGCGAACGAAAGTAAGGAATTCGCCGCGCAATTTCTCAGCGCGGGCGTGATCTGCTCTTTGCTCGCATTCGCGACCGCGACGTTTGTCGCGCTGAAGTTTAAAAAAAAGCTCGTGCAGCGCGAGGCTGCGAGCCGCATTTAGCGTGATCTATCCGATTTGTGTGGTCATTTTTTGCATTTTTACGGCGACCAAAATCGCAAGCGGCGGCGAGCGTTATCGCGCGACGCTCGGCACATACGCTCCGCTTGAGTTCGCGTTCGTCGTAAAAGATTATCTCGGCGATGCAAATTTCCTTGCCGATCTGCAAAGCATCGAGCGTGGCTACGACGAGGCGAAGCGGGCGAATTCCGCGCTTGATTTTAACGCAACGCAGATTAAAAACGTCGTGCTGATTATCGGCGAGAGCCTGCAGCGCGGCCATATGTCGCTTTACGGATACGGCAAAGATACGACGCCTTTGCTAAACGATCTGCAGCGGCGGGGGCTGCTTATTAAATTTAGCGATACTGTTTCGTGCTACGGCGCGACCAATCCCGCGCTGATGCGGATACTTAATTTCAGCGACTACGAAAGCGAGCGCGAAAGGCCGTGGTTTGAGAGCCTTAGCATTATCGATATGTTCGCGCTGAGCGGCTTTCGCACGATGTGGATCAGCAATCAAGAAGCCTTCGGCAAATTTGCCCTTAGCGCAAAAAGTGCCGCCGATCGCGCCGAAAAAAAGCATCTTTCTTTCCACAAGCGATCAGCTCGATAGCATGCGAGTCGCGCACGACGGCGCGCTGCTGCCGATCATCAAAGAGGCGAAAAAATCGCAGCGCGAGCGAAATTTCTACGTCGTGCATCTCATGGGAAATCATATGGACTATAAAAAACGCTATCCCGAGGAATTTGATAAATTTAAAAGCGACGATATCGCCTTACCGTTTACGCAAAAGCAAAAGGTCGCCCTCGCGTGCTACGATAACAGCGTGCTGTATAATGACTACGTGGTGAATGAAATTTATCGGATGAGGACAGCCTCATCGTCTATCTCAGCGATCACGGAGAGAATATCTATGAGCAAAACGGCCTCATCGGGCACAACATCAATACCCGATTCACCTACGAAATTCCGCTGCTTTTCATCGCTTCAAAAAGCTTTATCGCCGATCATGCGGAGCTTTGGCGGCGCATAGGCGCGGCGAAGGACGAGCCTTTTATGAGCGACGATCTGGCTCACGTGCTCGCCGATATTTTAGGCATAGAGCCGCTGCAGTTTAACGTGCGCAAAAGCCCGCTGCGCGATGAATTTGACGCTTCGCGCAGGCGAATGACGAACGGGGTGGATTACGACGAAAATTTAAAAGGTAGGGGAGGATACGGGCGGTAAACGGCTCCGCGCCGAAATTTAAGGCTTTACGCGCCGTATTGCTTCCGATGCCGTCTACGATCGGGCCGGCTCGAAGCTGCACTTGATTTTGCCGCGAGCGTCAAATTTAACGCCCGTATTTTCGGCGCGAAGCGACCGTCTAACGCAATCGCGCTCGGAAATTTACCAATATCGCGGAGCATTTGCTACGAGCCCGCAGCATCAATTCGGCGTTACCGTTGCGCTGCAAATTTATGCACCGGCGTGATGCTAAATTCGTTTCTTGAGGATGGGCGATTTTTGCGATTTCACAATGTAAATTGAGCGAAATTTATTGCGTTTGTGCTTTAAATTTACGCCGCAAAACGAATATTTTTTAATGCTACTTTAAAAATTTAATAGTTAATAATTCTCTAATATTGATAGGAGTATAATAAATTTCAAATTTTAGCGTGCAAAAGCGTCGCTAAATTGAGTTCGCTTGCCGCTATTTCATCTCGCATTTATGGAGGAGTTCAAAATGCACAGTAAAACTATCGGCGCGAGTTTATCTTTGGCGCTCGCCGGCCAACTTTACGCCATACCCGTTGCGAATCCGCTTACGATCGATAAAACCACGGATTTAAATAATTACGACGTCTATGAAAAAGACGTCGACGACGGAACCCTAACGGTAAAAAATCCGACCGTCGCGCAGATAATTACGCTCGATAGCCAACCGAGCGATAATTCCCCGTTGAATAATATCATCGTAAATAGCGCCACGGCAGCCGATCAGACGCTTAAGGGAAATGCTTTGACGATGAACGGCGGTACGCTCAATAGTATAAACGTAGCTTCCTCGCAGCAGGACGGTACCGTATTTAGCGAAAATACGCTGAATCTAAACGGCGGTGAGCTCAGGAAAACGCATCTCGTTGAATCAAACTGTAGAGCTACGGCTACGAAAAATGTCTTAAATTTAAACGGCACTATGATTTATCACGGTCTTTCGGTTGTAGATATCAATGGGGGTGCGGCGAATGAAAATACGCTTAATATCAACGGTACCAAAGGCGAACGTTTAACGACTACCTTTACCGCTGCGTATCTCGGCAATAGCGGCACCGCCGATGGTAACGTTTTAAATATCAACGGCGGCACGATCGGCGATTCGTTGAGCGCTATGCGGGCCGCATTTGCATGGGGAAATAGTAAGCTTACGAACAACGTCGTAAATCTCAAAGATGCGGACGATCTTCGCGGTAGGATAGACGTTGCAAATATAATGTGGGCGCACGACGGTGCGGAAGCGAGAGATAACGTGCTTAACGTATATGTCCGCGATAAAGATTGGAGCCGATTGGATCTCTGCGTCGCATTCGGTCGGGAAAACCAAAAATTAAGCGGCAACACTTTCAACGTCTACGGCAAAAACGATACGTTTAAATCGATCGCGGGCTTTGAAAAACTCAATTTCTATCTAGCCGCGGATACCGCAAACGACGAGACGATTTTAAATTTAGTAAGCGGCGAGCTAACCGATATAAGCAAAGCGACTATCGGCGTGGGTATAGCAAACGGAGCGGATAAGCTCAAATCGGGCGATCGCGTAAATCTCATAAAAACCGCAAGCGGGATAAAATTCGGCGATATGGCTAACCGCTCCGAACAGTTAGTTCAAAGCGGGCTTTCGACTGCCTATACATTCGCCTTGCGTAGCGCTAACGACGATAAAGACCTGATCGCCGACGTAACCAAAATCACGATAAATCCCGATCCGCAGCCTCTGCCGAATTCTGATCGAATCGGAGCGAAGCTAATGGCGCAAAATAAAAATACGCTGGAAACCGGCGCTGCGGTGCTGGGCGCGATAAATCAAAGCGACGATATCCTTTCGGGAATAACGGATACCGCAGACGGAACGTTTGCGTATGCGGGAGGTTTTAATATGCGCTACAATTCCGGCTCCTATGTAGAAAACAAAGGTATCTCCGTGCTCGCAGGAGCGATGGGCCGTATTGGGGACGGCGCGAGCCTGGGAGGATACGTAGAAACGGGCGGCGGTAAATATGAGAGCTTCAATGATTTCGCCGTCAAAGGCAGCGGCGATCTCAAATACGCGGGGGCGGGCATTGTGAGCGAATTCGACTTGGCGGAAAATTTCTATGCCAAATCGGGAGCCAAAATCGGTCGCATCAAATCGGACTACGAGGCTTCTCTGGCCTCGGGAAGGGCCGAATACGACGTAACGAGAACCTACTACGGGGCAAATTTAGCCCTCGGCAAGATTTTCGAGCTGAGCGCTAATCTCAATGCGGACGTTTATGTCAAGGGCTTTTATACGCATATCGATTCTAAGAAAACGGAGGTCTTGGGCGAGGACATCAAGCTGGAGGGTATCGATTCTGTAAGAAGCAGAGCAGGCGCTCGATTTAATTTCGACGTAAGCGATAACGTGGAGCTTTTCGCGGGAGCCGCTTTCGAGCGAGAATTTAAAGGCAAGATCGGCGGCTATAATAGTACCTACGCTATGGATATTGATGCCGCGAGCGTCAAGGGCAATACCGCTATCGGCGAGATCGGCGCGAAGTATTCGAGCGGCAAGCTGGATACTTCCTTGAAACTAGAGGGTTTAAGCGGCAAGAAAGAAGGGATCAACGCGGGATTGCGCTTCGTTTATAAATTTTAAGCGGCTAAAGTATGCTCTAGCCTGCGTCGGTGCAATCAAAGGGCGGGATTGAAATTGAAATCGGAGCTTTTAAATTTAGGTATAAAATCAAATTTTTTAGCTGCATACTATTGAAAAAGATTGGGCTTGCCGAGCGCATCGTCTCGGGAGCGCAAACGACGGATAAAATTTCGTTTGGATACGAGCCGATATGCCTGCAAAAGGCGTATGCATTGAATTTGAAACGCCCGCTTTCATTATGCGCGATGAAGATATTTTAAACTCAAGGCATCGTAACGTCGCGATGTAAATCTCAATAGTCGCGTCGTAGCAAAGTTTGCAAACCTTTCGCGGCGCATTTTTCGCTACAATTTACAAAACGGCGTCAAAAAAAAGCGAGCGTCTTTGGCGCAGACGCTTGCTAGGCCCCTGCTACGCCGCGTTTGCAAACGCCGTCGCCGATACGCTCGGGCTGAGCGGCGCGCAACGAGGATTTAAAATTCCAAGCTCCGCCTTTGCAAGATGAAATTCCGCGCTTATTTCGTCGCACCGTAAATTTTAAAATGTGTGAAATTGTACCGCTTAAGCGATCGAAAAACAATCGCAATGCGGCGATTCTTAAACCTCTCGCGTAAAATCGTCGCCCTGCGCGCCTAATGCCACAGATCCTGCGAGCTCGCGGAGCTTTTCATACTAAGCCACGCAAGAAGCAGCACCGCGGGCGTCAACGGCTTTAAGATTAAATTTGCTAGCGCCATGTATTTTACGACGCTAGCCGTTATAAGCTCGGGAGCCAGCACTTGAAGCATGCCATATAGGATGTTTGCGCCGGCGCCTGCGATTAGCAGCGCGGCGTATACGGCGAAAAACCCGCATCCGGTGGCAGCGCGTAACTTAAAATTTATAACTATCCAAACGATCTTAACCGCAAGTACCAAAAACGGCTTAAATGTTAGCAATTGATCGTAATGAGATTCGCTGAATATATAAACGGCTACGTAACCCAGCAACACTAAAATCGCGATATTGTAGGTATATTTGAATATCTTAAAGACCTGAGAGCCCGTGATATTTTGGATGTTTGCAAGCGCGTAGTGAAGGAATGTGAAGGCAAGAAGCCACGCCAAGACCCGAACTATTTCCGAATACGCAGCCTCGTCGCTTAGAAAATACGTCGCGCCTGCGATCAATAGGCAGAGCGCGCCGAGCGTGCCTTGCAGCTTCGCTCTTTGAAAATCTTCGTTCATTTTATCCCTTTAAATTTTAATGCGCAGCTCGCTGCGATGCGAGCGCCGCTTTGATTATCGCCGCGCAGGCTTTAAATTTGGCCACCGCGAATGTTTTATGTCTGTCGCCATCGCTGCAAATTTTGATTTGACACCACCGTTATGAATGCTTTAATTTATCGTCGCCGCTCGCGCAATACGTTTTGAAAGGGGATTTTACGCAAATTTTGTTTAAAATGGATTTAACTTTTTAAATTTAAAAGCAGCGGCGTAGAATTTGCACTGTGCCTGAAAATTTAAACGTAGCGCGAAAGCGAATGGCAGCTAAAATCCACGAGCCGTAAAGCTAAA
>NZ_CALHHT010000019.1 GCF_938031315.1 uncultured Campylobacter sp. | reverse complement strand
AAGATGCGGCGAGATTGACCGCTGTCGTCGTTTTACCGACGCCTCCCTTTTGATTTGCTATCGTAATTATTTCACTCATCTTAAAGCATACACCCTTTCTTCGTTTATTATGATCGATCCGTCATCGCAAAGTTTCGCCTGCGCAAGCGAAATTTTTTCGCCGCTTAAATGAACGCTAAAATTTTGCGATTTTTGGAATTGTAACGAAAAATTTCTAAAAATTTGCTTCCACGAGATTTTATTTTCATATAGCGCAAAAAAGCCCTCTATAGCGTCTTTTGCGCTGATTTTTATATCTAAAATTCCCGCATATTCGGGCGCGCCGAGTAGGTTCATGCCGATGCCGCAGATGAGGGTATTTTTGATCTTATTCGTCATCGCCCCGCCGATTTTGCGCTCGCCTAGATAAAAATCGTTGGGCCATTTTAGCCAAAGCTGTGAACCGAGCGATGCGAGAAATTCCCGCATGATCATCGCAAAATATATGCTCGCCGACTGAGGCGGCACATCTGCGGGCAGATCCGTTTGAGCGACACAGAACGAAAATGCGAGATTGCCGCTCGCGCCCTCCCAATCATTGCCGCGCGAGCCGATACCGGCGCTTTGGCGATTTGCGGCGATCGCAAAAGGCGGCGCTATCCTGCCTTCGCGCACGGCGTCTACTAAAAACTCCTGCGTAGAGGGCATTTGCTCTACAAATTCTACTTGCAAAACCTGCTCCTTGCGTAAGACGAAGGGCTCGTCTTGAAATATTGCAAGCGTTTAAATTCTGCGCTGCGATAGAATTTTGCAACAAGATGAAATTTAGCACGATTAAATTTTACGACATAGTGAAATTTTGTGCGATGAAATTTTACAATCTTGCTAAACTCTTCGGCAACGCGATAAAATTTTAAAGCTTTGTCTCGCAAAAATTCTGCGGCACGATCATAGAATTTTAAATGGTGCGTGTTCGGTGTAGCGCCGTAAAGTCCGCAACCGCCAAAGCGAAATTTAAAGCTCCTGCGAGCGTAAAATTTTAGAGCATAGAAGTAAGATTTTAAAA
>NZ_CALHHT010000018.1 GCF_938031315.1 uncultured Campylobacter sp. | reverse complement strand
CAAGAGAGGAGATAAAAGCTAACAGCCAAACGGCGACCCCTTCACAATCTAATACCCCTCCGCAAGCGGCGGATAGCAAGCCGAATACCGCAAAGGTAAAAACTAAGTAAAATCGAGCTAAAGAGATAATGCGCAAGTGAATTTAAACAGATAGGCGTTACGGCGTTGCCGAATCGCGATCCGTTTAGCGCACGGAAAGAAGCGGCTTGTTTCAATTTGGGCTTTTCAAGCCTAACCGGTTGAGCCAGATTGTGGCTTTATAAGCTCGGTCGTGCAAAAAATATCTTTCGCTCAATATGCGCTGGCCGAGCGTCCTTTTTACCGCAGCTGGCGAGTTTAAATTTTAAAATTTAGATTTAAATTTTCTATCTCGATCATATCTTTATACCCTTGCCGTTTGAGCTCGTGCTTAAAATCGCAAAAGAGAGTATGAGCAGAAACAGCACAACTCCCGGGAAAAGCACGACCCACCAAGAACCCATAAATAGCGCCTGCGTGCTTTCATTTAGCATAAGCCCGAGACTGATCGCGGATAGATCGCTTCCTACTCCGAAAAAGCTAAGCGTCGCTTCCATAGCGATCGCGTGCGCGGCATTGATGCCAAAAAGCGTAAAAAGCAGAGCCTTTAAATTTGGAAGCGCTTCAAAAAATATAAGTTTAAAATGCGTCGCTCCGTTGATTTTGGCTTGAGCTATAAAATCGCTTTTAAGCATCGTTTTTAGAGCGCCCAAAATAACCTTTGCGCTTTGCATCCACGAACAAAGCCCGATTATAAGGATAATCGTAAATAGTCTGCCGCCGGAAATCGATGAAAAACTCATAATAAATATAATGCTAGGCAGGGATAAAAACGCATCTATCAGCCTGTCAAAAAGCTCTTTTATAAAATTTGAATTAAGCGTTGCGATGTAGGCGTAAAAAGAGGCTATGAGGGTCGTTATGAAACTTGCCTCGACCCCTACGATAAGCGATGTTCTAAGAGCATAAAATACGCGACTTAGAAGGTCTCTGCCCATAAAATCCGTTCCGAAAATATGAGTTTGGC
>NZ_CALHHT010000017.1 GCF_938031315.1 uncultured Campylobacter sp. | reverse complement strand
CATAGAGTATGGTAAAGGCTAAATAAATACGATAGTCCAAAGCACTCGGGCGATAAAGTTAATTAAATACGCCCTAAAGACCTTACTATCGGAGATATCAGAGATCATTTTGGTCGCGGAGAGCTTAAAGACCATCGAAGTAAAAATCACGGCGACGATTACGGCTGCGGCGGTAAAAAATCCAATCATCGTAATATCGCGCAAAAGCTCGCAACAAGCCCAAATGATCAGATAACAGCAGATCGATAAAACGCTAGAGGTTATGCCGCGGAATTTTATGGCGTCTAAAGTGTTGCGCTTCATTTTTTGCCTTTGGATTTTTAAAATTTATGGCGGATTATACTTGCGGGGTTTGAAATTTAGATAAATTTAGAAACTGCGTATTGCTAAATTTATCCAAATTTTGAAATCTCACGCCGATTTTAGAATTTGCGACATTTGGCGAAAGAGGGCGTTTGCTAGATAGTCATCCACCGCTAATCGGCAGATGCTCTAGTTAAAATTTAATCCCTCGCGCTTTAAAATTTGAATTTCAAACGCAAGAGACTTTAAATTTAAGGATCGAATTGATCGAATTTTATTTTACCTCAAAAGCAAAAGACGCGATGATCGTCTCTTCGTCGCATTTTTTCGGATCTGAAAATGCAAGCTTATTTCTCGCTTTGAGTATCCATGGTCCGGGCTTTAGAGCCAAGACTTCGATTTCGCCCTTATCGTCGGTCATGCCATAAAACGCGCTCATATCTTCTAAAAATCCATCCGGCGCGCCTTCTACTGCAGTTTCTGCGAGCGGTTTGCCCTCAAACAAGACTTTGATCTTAAATGGCTTATTGGCTTTGAAATTTGCCGGATTTTCCAAAGGCACGATCTCTAAGCGCTCGCCTACCGGCTTGGTTATCAGATCGCCCGCCTGCGTATTGATGACGCCCTTTGCGAGCATAGTGGCGCGACGGCAAAATTTCGCGTCTTTGATCGTATCTTTCGTGCCGCCCATATGCCATTTGCCGCTTTTATCCTCGGTCCAAAAGGTCGGTTTATATTGCCCGGTAATAATATAGACGCCTTCTGGCTGCTTTTCGCCCTCAAATTTATAGTTTTCGCTCGTGCGCTTTAGCTCGATTTTTTTGCCGTTTTTATCTATGACTACGGGGATTTCAAAATTATTCTCCCTCTGCTTATCAATCGGCTCGCACGTGGCAAATCCATCTCCAAATCCGATCTGAACCCTCAGTTTGTCGTCATTTTGACCCGCAAGCCAAAAATCATGCGCGCCAGCTACGCTAAATGCACCTAAAACTGCCAATACAGCTAAACTTTTCCTCATTTTTCATCCTTTCCTTTAATAAAATTTACTAAATTTAAAAACTATATCTTACGCCGACGCCGAGCGTTCTGCCTTTGCCATAGGTGATCAAGACATTACTCGCTCTGTCGCGTATGTGCGAGAAATACTCTTTGTCGGTCAAATTTTTGACGTAAAAATACACGTCAAAGCCATCTTTTAGGTAGCCTACTTTTGCATCCGCCGTAAAATAGCTCTTTTGGGCTAGCTTATTTTGAGCATCGAAGTAGGTCTTGCCTATCATATTTCCGTCCAGTCTTGTATAAATTCCCATCGGAGCGTAGTATGACGCGCCCAAAGAGAGCTTATACTCGGGGTTTTTCTCGATTTTATTGCCCTTATTATTCGTGCCGTCTTTGTTGATGTAATCTCCGTATTTGGTCTTTAGCAGACTTGCGGCTAAATTTATATCAAGCTCCTTGCTCGCTTTTGCGACGCCTTCAAATTCCACACCCATAGATTTTGATTTATCGGCGTTTGCGGTCGAGTAGATGTTGGGGTTATTGGGGTCGGTATAAAATATATGCGTGCCCTTGATGTCCATATAAAATAGCGCGGTAGAAAATCTAAAGCTCTCATACGAACCCTTTACGCCGATCTCGTAATCATCGCTTGTTTGTGCGTCAAATTTATTATCCTCCCTGCTGCCGCCGGTGGTGTAGAAATTAAAGCCGCCAGCTAGATAGCCCTTTGAATACATCGCGTAAATATTTAGCTCGTCGGTGATATCGTATCCAAGTGCGATTTTTGGCAAAAACGTCCTAAATGTCGCTTTTTCGTCCATCGAAAACGCGGGCGCACCGGGATTGTGTCCCAACTCGTATGAAAAGTAATCGACCTTTGTGTGTTTTCTGATCTGCTGATACCTGCCGCCAAGCGTAGCGTCAAATTTACTCGTGATCGGATAGATGATCTGACCGAATACCGATGCCGTCTGCGCACGATTG
>NZ_CALHHT010000016.1 GCF_938031315.1 uncultured Campylobacter sp. | reverse complement strand
CTTCTATTAAAAAATAATTTTTCACTTGAAATTGGCATCAAATATAATTGCTGTAAAATCCCACTTTTCGCATTATTCATAGTATTACTGCCTAACATTGATACTGTATTCTGAATTGTTGTCCACAATGTGAAGCCAATAATTAAAGCTGAAAGTGATTGTCCGATAATACCCTTACTAATTGAGTTACTACCCCAAAAGATACCCATAAACATTAAAATAGTTAAAGCTAAGTCTGAGACAGAGCTAAATAAATAGCGTCGGTATATGATTAATTCACGCTGAAATTCCGCTTTTAATCGTAAATGTTATGCGAGGAGGTCCTAGCACTGGGCTTCCTACGCGAGTGGCGCAGGGCGATATTTTGCAAGCTCGCAACCCCACTCACGGCGATTTTCAAAGCATCGCGCTGTGCCCGGGCTCACTAAATGAGGCTTATACGCAAACCGTGCGCGCCTTCAATCTAGCCGAGCGGTTTATGACGCCGGTATTTTTGCTACTTGATGAGACGCTTGGGCATATGCAGGCAAAGGCGGTGCTACCTGAAATTTCGGATCTAAAAATCGAGCGCAGGGCGGAATTTAAAGGTGGTCCGAAAGATTATGAGCCCTACGACGCTGCACCCGATAAGCCTGCGGTGCTAAATCCATTTTTTAGGGGATATCACTATCACATAACGGGGCTGCATCACGGCGTAAAGGGCTTTCCGACCGAAAACGAGCAGATCGTGGATCGCTCTATAAAAAGGCTTTTTAATAAAATTTCGGCGCATGAAGATGAGATCGTGCAATATGAGGAATTTATGCTAGATGACGCCGAAATCTGTATCATCGCCTACGGCAGCGTTAGCCTGGCAGCAAAAGACGCGATTTTAAAGCTACGAGGGCAAGGCGTGCGTGTGGGACTTTTTCGCCCGATCACGCTGTGGCCAAGCCCAGCGCGCAAGCTAAGGGAGCTAGGGGAGAGATTTAATAAAATTTTAATCGCCGAGCTAAATTTAGGGCAGTATCTGCTAGAGGTGCAGCGCGCTTGCTTGAGGGATGATTTTAAGACGCTTCTTAAGGCAAACGGCAGACCGATCAGCCCTAGCGAGATTATCGAGAAAGTAAAGGAGCTTTAAATGTCGTTTGATTACGATAAATATCTAAGAACGGACAAGATGCCTACGCTTTGGTGCTGGGGCTGCGGCGACGGAGTGATCTTAAAAGCGATCATCCGCGCGATTGACCGCATAGGCTGGAGTATGGACGATGTGTGCGTGGTAAGCGGTATCGGCTGTAGCGGTAGGATGTCGAGTTACATAGACTGCAATACCGTCCATACGACGCACGGGCGTGCGATAGCTTATGCTACGGGTATCAAGCTTGCAAATCCAGGCAAACACGTAATCGTAGTCACTGGCGATGGCGATGGGCTTGCGATAGGGGGCAATCACACGATTCATGGATGCCGCCGCAATATCGATCTAAATCATATCTTAGTAAACAATTTCATCTACGGGCTCACGAACTCGCAGACGAGCCCTACGACGCCGCGTGGGTTTTGGACGGTTACGGCACAATACGGCAATGTCGATCCCAGCTTTGATGCGGCGAAACTTGCGATTGCTGCCGGAGCAACTTTTGTCGGACGCGAGAGCGTGACAAATCCAGAAAAAATCGAGCGACTTTTGGCTAAGGGCTTTGAGCACGAGGGTTATAGTTTTTTTGATATTTTTAGCAATTGCCACGTAAATTTGGGTCGTAAAAATAAAATGAGCGAGGCAGTGCAAATGCTAAAGTGGCTTGATTCGCGCACGATTTCCAAAACAAAATTTGACGCTCTTAGCGAGGATGAGCGAGCGGGGCTATTTCCGCTTGGAGTTTTGCACGAAGATAATGAGCGCACCGAATACACAAAGGCGTATCAAAAGGTGATAGACGCGGCACAAAGCGGCGAAGCGATAAATTTTGAAGGACTAAGATGAATCAATTAAGATTTGTGGGAGTGGGCGGTCAAGGAGTGATCTTAGCAGGTGAAATTCTAGCTGCGGCAAAGATCGCGCACGGCGGCTATGGAATCAAGGCATCTACGTATACCTCTCAGGTACGTGGCGGACCTACGAAAGTGGATATTATCTTAAGCGATGAAGAAATTCTATATCCTTACGCGAGCGAGGGCGAGATCGATTTCATGCTCGCAACGGCGCAGAGCAGCTACGATGCTTTCAAAAACGGCGTGAAAAAAGGCGGCGTGATCGTAATCGAGCCGAATTTAGTAGCACCGAGCGATGAGGATAGGGCAAGCTTTAAAATTTATGAAATTCCAATCATCACCATCGCAAAATACGAAGTTGGGAATGTCATCACTCAAAGTGTCGTGGCTCTAGCGATCGCAGTAGGGCTTAGCCGCTGCATGGACTCAGGGCTCGTAAAAGAGCAAATGCTCCGCTCTGTGCCCGAAAAAACCCGTGCGCTAAATGAAAAGGCGTATGATTTGGGGATAAAATACGCAAGAGAGGTTTTGGAGACGGAGTAAAATTTTATGGCAGCGAAACGATAGAAGCAGGCGGTAATATTCTAGCGGCTTTATTCTTGCTTTTTTTTGCGAAGTGCATCAGCTATAAGGATGAAATTTATCGCGTTGTTAAAATTTTTATTTTGGTACAAGTATACTCATCGCTTTTCTTAAAGGATTGCACTCGCTATCGCTTAGGCAAATTTCTAATTGCTCCTTTATTTTGCAGGAAAAATCCTTCTTGTCGCTGTTTTTTCCGTAACAAACCTTGTCAAAGTAACCGATAGCCCTATGTATATTTCCGCCGTAAAGTATTTCAT
>NZ_CALHHT010000015.1 GCF_938031315.1 uncultured Campylobacter sp. | reverse complement strand
TGTCGCCGCACGCGAGCTGGAGAGGCGGCGCAAGGAGAGCTAGCGTTAAATTTAGCGCCGAGTTGCGCCGCCGCCGCAAAGATGCTAGCACGCCCAGTTTTAGGAAACGAGGCTAAGTGCCGTTAAATTATGAAATTTATGCACGCGTCGCAAAGATACAGACCCCAAATGGCGCTTTTTGGGTACCGGTGGATTATTAAAGTAGCCGAATGGGTGGCAAAAGCGGGCTTGGAGCCGCGGGAGATCGCGAAATGTGCGCTTTTAAATTTGGGCTACTTACCGTGCTTCTTTGGTTTTTGCGTTCATTTTGGTGGATTTTAATCGTCCGCACGCCGAATGTGCGCCCATTACGTGATACCTGCGCGCTCAAAGAGCTGCGATCGGATAGTATAAACGCCGTGAAATTTTATCGCATACTTCGGTCTTTAAATTTAAAATTTAGCCCGCAGAATTTGATCTGTGCTAGAGTTTTGGTGCGGATCGCACTAAAACTCCGCGCCATAAATCGTCGCAGCCGATAAAATTTTAATTCGCGCCGTTTTGCCGCGATAGAATTCTATGGAATTTTCCCAGTACTAGCTGTAAAATTTCAAATCGTTATGCGTCTTGCGGAGACGCTAAAATTCTGCCGCGATAGAATTTCGCAGCGGAATTTTACGCCGTTTGGCGTATTCGCTAGAGAGTGTTTGGACGATAAAATTTTAGGCAGAGCTGCGGGCAAAATTCTAAATCCAAAGTAAAATTTTGCCCGTCAAATCTACTGCGCGACCACTTTATCGATCCAGTCAAAAAGCTCATCCAGATCGTAATCGCCGGCGTGTCCTTGTCCCCAAAGCACCGCAAAATCGACGTTCTTACCCGCATTTTGCAAGCTAAGCGCCAAAATAGCGGGGATCGCAAGCGCCGTATCGCGATCGCTCGCGCCGTGTCGGATGCGGTAATGCTTCGCGCCGTTTTCGTTGCGCACGAAGCTCATCGCATCCATCATCTCCACGAGCTGTGCACTTGCGATTAGCACCCCTTTGGCGGGGTCATTCATCGCGCTAAAATCCGTAAAATGCGCCGCGTTAAATTTGGCGCCGCCGAACAGCTCGTTTTCGGGATTTTCAAGCGTGAAGCCGTCGAATGCGGGCGGGGTCTTGGCGCGCGGCTCGGAGGTCGCGTAGCCCCAAAAAAGCATATGCGATTGCGATGCGTCGTCCTTGATCTTGGCGGCGAGGTATAGGGGCGCCTTCGCGCGCGGATTTTTCGCCGCAAAATTAGCAAACGAGGCCGATATGAGCCCGTTTATGTAATCTTTGAAGCTGCCGTCGCCATTTTTATCCAAGCTTAGCGCGCGGCCGCCCCCGTCCTTTAAGCTTAGCGAGTTCAGATAGGCGGGGAATTGCGCCTTTAGCTCGTCTGAAATTTTAATCTGCGCTGTGCTTAGTTTGCCGCTTAGCATCTTGCGCGCGGGCTTTGCAGCGCTTTGATTTGCGCCTTTTTTGGAATTTTTTTCAGCGCCGCTAGAATTTTCGCCGCGCTCGTTAAATCCCGCCGCATTAAGGCCGCTAAAATCCATCTTTTCATATTCGCTCTGCGCGCCGAACATCCACTCATACGCCGCGTCCGCGTGCTTTAGATTTGTGATCGGGCAGTATAGCGACGCCGCGTAAATTTTATCGCTCGCCTTTGCAGCGCCCAGCTCCTGTAGATACGGCTCGTACGCGGCCTCGTCCCCGCTCGTGCCTAAAAGCGCCGAGAGCGCTCCGCCCGCGCTCGTGCCGTTTGAGATGATCTTGTTCGCGTCCCCGGGCATCGCCGCGTCGTTAAATTTCAGATACCGCACGGCCGCCTTTAGATCAACGATCGCTGCGGGCGCCTTGCCGATATAATCGCCATTTGCGCCTTTTAGCGTGCGTCCGCGCGCTGCGGGAGCGGCTACGACGTAACCGCGCGAAAGCGCCGTAGCGATCGCGTTTGGTTTGCCGCTTTCGTCTATTTTGACCTCGCCCGCTTCGCCCGGCATGTAGCCGCCCACGCCGTTTGGCAAAAATATCGGCGCGCTCGCGGCGTCAAATTTGCCGCTCTTGCCACCATCAAAATACTGCTGCGGGATGAAGATATTCATGCTCTGATAGTGCGTGCTTACGGGTTTTGCAACGTAGATTATGTTTTTGTAGGCGCGAAATTTTATCTTTTTGCCGCCTACGATCACGCTTTCTTGCGTAAAATTTGCGGCGTTAAATTTCAGATCTATTTGCGCGCTCTGCGTCGCAGCCTCGGCGTTTAGGCTTAGCGCGCCGCAAAGTATCGCGGCAGCGCCTAAGGCAAGGGATTTTTTACTCACTGAAGTGTCCTTTCTATTTTGATATTGCCGCTTTTTAGCCATTCAAGCAGCTTAGTGACAAAGCTAATTTTAGCAAAACTCGGCGAATACTTAAATCCGCTGCGCGCCTAAATTTTGAAATTTAAACGCAAAGGCATCTGCAAGTTGAAAGGAATTTTAAACTCGAAGTGTTATTTTAGTGGGCATTTGCGGTCCGCCGCCGTAAATCCGGCTGCATTAAATTTCGCTCGTTAATTCATAAGCTTGAGCTGCGTTTCGAAGGCGGATTTGGGGTAGAGGCCGATGAGCTTTTTAACCGCTTTGCCGTTTTTATCGTAAATCACCGACGTAGGGGTGCCGAAAATGCCGCCTACGATGGTTTCAAAGTATTTCACCGAGCTCGCGCCGCTGACGCTTGGGAATTTTATCCCCTTTTCGCGAGCGACCGCGGCATCGGCTTCCAGGCCTTTGCCGTCGCCCAAAACGCCGATAACTAGCGCGTTGCCGCTAGTTTGCAGCTCGTTTAGCACGGGTACTTGGGCTTTGCACGCGCCGCAGCTGCTGGTGTAGAAAAACAGCACGAGCGGCTTGTCGTTGCCCTCGATCTTTAGCGTGCGCTCGGAGGGGTCGAACTTGGAGGCAAGCGAGGTTCCGTCGCTGCTTAGATGGTGCTTCCATCCGTCGCAGCCTGCGAGCAGCAGAGCAAGCACGGTGGCAGCAACTTTTAAATTTAAAAATTTTATCATCTAAAACCCGCCTTCGGGCGCGCTAAATCAGCCTTTAAATTTGCGTTTGAAATTTTAAAATTTACGGCGCGATCTGGACGGAAATTTATATCGCGATCCGCGCCTAGGCGTATGTTGCGATCCGCGTCGAAATCTGTGCCCGTGGTGTTTCGGCTTTTAAAATTTAGAATTTTAAAATTTTTACCCGCTCCGCTAGGCTTCGCAACGGCGCTTGATCTTTCTAGGCAAGCAGCTTCGGCGGGACGTGCGTAGCAAAGAGCCGCACCTGCTCGCGCGAGCCTTAGGCGGATCCAAAAAGAGCGCGCGGCGCAGGCGGTGAAATTTTTAAATTTTAACGTAGCTTCATTTTTCATCATGCGAGCTAAATTT
>NZ_CALHHT010000014.1 GCF_938031315.1 uncultured Campylobacter sp. | reverse complement strand
TTTTAAACTGCATAAAATTTTAAAATTTAAACTGCGCGAGATTTCAAAATTTCAAAATTTTAAATCTCGCGCTCGTTTAGCAGTATCCATAAATTTTAAGCGCCAAATGGGAGCGAATGGGCTAAAATAGCCCATTTATCAGCCCCTTAACCACGTCTGATTTCTCCTTTTTCGCGTCGTTTTTGCTGCTATTATCGTCCTTTTTCACGCCGAAAAGCTTGTCGATGCCCTTGCCGATCTGCTTGTCGAGCTTGCCCTTGAGGTAGTCCGATTGGATGTTGTATTTCGGCTCTTTGATCGTGCCGGTGATATTTATTTCAAGATCGGTTTTTTCGATGTTTGCCTTAACCGGCACCGAAATCGCGCCCGTTTTGCTATCCAGCGTGCCGCCTGTAACGTTTAGCTTGCTTTTTTGCGCGCTCATATCGGCGTTGAAATTTATCAAATTTTGCTTGATCGTGCCGTTTACTTTGGCGTCGTTATAGACCTCGCCGCCTAGATCGCGGCCTAAAATTTTACCGATTTTATCGATCAATCCGCCGCTAGGAAGGCGGCCGTTGTTGATGATCGCGTCGAATTTTCCGCTGTGCGAGCTAGTATTATACGTAAGATTTGCATTGCCCGTGCCGTCGTAGACGTGGTCGATATTTAGAAGCGTCGTAAGCTCTTTTACGATGAAATTTTGGATTTTAAAATTTGCCTCATCGCCTGCGATCTGTCCGTTCAGCTCACCGCCCGCGACCTTGGAATTTATGGTCGCAAACAGGCTCTTGCCGTCATGCGAAAGCTCGCCGGTAGCGGCAATCTTGCCGTTTAGTCTGCGATTTAGAAAAAATTCTAGTCGCTGCAAGCTCGGGATCAGTAGCGCGTAGTTTGCTTTAAGCGCTTTGTTTTTGAGCTCGTAGGTGCCGTTTAAGCTCTGAAGCTGCGCCAGATCGGAGTTTGCGCTAGCGCTAAAGGTTGCGACGGAGTTTTTGATATTTGTCTGCGCCTGCGCGTCCGCTTTTAGATCGCTCGGGAAGCTCTTGCCCGTCGCGCCGTCTAAAAATTTCTTAAAAATCACGCCGTTAGCAAGCGAAATTTGCGCCGTGCCGTTGATGCCGTCCTTTAAACTTAATTTCGCATCGCCGTTTATCGTGCCGTTTCCGATCGCGTTGCCGCAAAACAGAGCCGAAAGCACGGCCAGATTTAGATTGCTCGCCTTAAGCTTTAGATCGCTTAAATTTCCGTTCGCATTCAGGTTGCCGCCCATCGCGTTTAGATTTAAGTTTAGATTTTTAAGCTCATTTTGCGCTAAAGCCGCGCTAAGCTCGCCGTTTGTCTTGCCTTGCAGCTTCACTCCCAGGACGTTTTGCAGCGCGGCTAGATCGTTTGCGTTTAGCTTTGCGCTAAGCTCGCCGTTTTTGTTTTTCAGATCGTATTTAGCCTCCGCATCCGCTTTAAGCGCGTCTTTAAATGCTGAAATTTGCGAGTTTGAAAGCTCAAGCGTAGAAAAATCGGTCTTTAAATTTCCGTTTGCTTTAACGTCGCCAGAAATTTTGCGCCCGATAAGGCTTTCGAGCTTCGCTAGATCGGGCAGGCTCAGATTAAAATCGGAATTTAAAGTTTTGTTTTTCAGATCAAATTCCGATTTTTCGGCGCTGATCTTGCCCAGAGTCGAATCGATCTTGCTTGCTGCTCGCAGGACGTCATTTTGCGCCGTGATGTCCGAGTTTAGCGTGATCTGCACGCCCTTTGGGATGGAGATATTCATATCTTTAAACGCAGATTCGTTTAGGATCAAATTTGAACTCTTGATGCTCGCGTTGCCCTCTGCGCCGCTGCCTCCGGCCTTGATATCCGAGAGCACGTCGATATTTCCTTTGGCGTAGATCGGTAGCGAAGCCACGGCAAGGGCTTTTTCGACGTTTAGGCCCTTAGCGTCGATTTGCAGATCAAGCGGTTTGAGGTCTTTTAAATTTGCTAAAAATTTTACGTTGCTATCAAAAATCCGCCCGCTGCCGTTGATGCCGAATTTGTCAAGATCGCCCAAAATTTGCCCCTTAAGGCTTAGCCCTTCGTCCATTTTTATGCCGAGCTTGGCTAGATCGTGCGCATTTGCGTCGTAGCTAAGATCGAAAGAGCGCGCAAAAAGCGAGTATTTGCCCTTTACGTTTACGTTTGCAGCGTCATTTACGTTGGCGCTGATGTCCAGATCGCCGAAATTTAGATCGAATTTATCGAGCTTCACGTCAAGGCCGCTTTTTTCTTTGATCAAATTTTCTATGTAAGGCTTAGTAAGATTGTTGCCAAAATCGCTGAAAAATAGGCAGCCAGCGCCTACGATAAGCAGGATTAAAATTCCTGCGATTATGCCGAAAATTTTCATTTCGTCCCCTTAAAATTTAAAATTTGAGGGTATTATAGCCCTTAAAATTTAACGTTTGAAATCTCAATACTTGAGTTTAAATCACTAAAGTTTTATAAAAATTTTTCATAAACTATTGACAAGATTTTAAATTTTGCATATAATCTTAGCACTCAAACACATTGAGTGCCAATTTTAGAAATCACAAATCAAAGAAAGGACTGAAATGAAATTTCAACCACTTGGCAAGCGCGTTCTAATAGAGCGCGAGGAGGAAACAAAAAAGACCGCTTCGGGCATCATCATCCCCGACAATGCTTCAAAAGAGAAGCCTTCGACCGGCAAAATCGTAGCCGTCGGCAGCGAATGTGAAGGCGTCAAAAATGGCGATATCGTAGCGTTTGCAAAATACGCAGGCAGCGAGATTAGCTTAGACGATAAGAAATTTCTTATCTTAAATTTAGAAGACGTTTTAGGCATAATTAAATAAAAAGGATTGAAAATGGCAAAAGAGATTATTTTTTCAGACGACGCAAGAAACAAACTCTACGCGGGCGTTAGGAAGCTAAACGACGCTGTAAAAGTTACGATGGGACCTCGCGGTCGCAATGTCTTAATCCAAAAGAGCTTCGGCGCTCCTGCGATCACAAAAGACGGCGTAACCGTCGCTAAAGAGATTGAGCTAAAAGATACGCTAGAGAATATGGGTGCTTCTTTGGTGCGCGAAGTAGCGAGTAAAACCAACGATCAAGCAGGAGATGGCACTACTACAGCAACCGTGCTAGCTCACGCGATCTTTAAAGAGGGCCTACGCAACGTAACTGCGGGCGCAAATCCGATCGAAGTTAAGCGCGGTATGGATAAATTTAGCGCTGCGGTTATTGAAGAGCTAAAAAAATCCTCTAAAAAAGTAAGTGGCAAAAAAGAGATCGCTCAGGTCGCTACGATCTCTGCGAATAACGACAGCGCGGTGGGCGATCTGATCGCAGACGCTATGGAAAGAGTCGGCAAGGACGGCGTTATAACCGTCGAAGAGGCGAAATCTATCAACGATGAGTTAAACGTAGTCGAGGGAATGCAGTTTGACCGCGGCTATCTAAGCCCATATTTCATTACAAATGCCGAGAAGATGCTAGTCGAGCTAGCTTCTCCACTAGTGCTTCTATTTGACAAAAAAATTACAAATTTAAAAGATCTACTTCCGGTTTTGGAGCAGGTTCAAAAAAGCGGCAAACCGCTTCTAATCATCGCTGAAGATATCGAGGGCGAGGCGCTTGCGACTTTAGTCGTAAATAAACTTCGCGGCGTGCTAAACATCTCCGCGGTCAAAGCCCCTGGATTTGGCGATCGCAGAAAGGCGATGCTTGAAGATATCGCGATTTTAACGGGCGGTACCGTCATCAGCGAGGAGCTTGGCAGAACGCTAGAAAGCGCCTCCATGGCTGATCTCGGACAAGCCGAGCGCATCGTGATCGACAAAGACAACACCACTATCGTAGGCGGCGCGGGCAAGAAAAAAGATATCGACGCGCGCGTTTTGCAGATCAAAGCTCAAATTGCTGAGACTACGAGCGATTACGACAAAGAGAAGCTTCAAGAGCGCATGGCTAAGCTTAGCGGCGGCGTCGCGGTCATCAAGGTGGGCGCTGCGACCGAAACCGAGATGAAAGAGAAAAAAGACCGCGTGGACGACGCTCTAAACGCAACCAAAGCAGCCGTAGACGAGGGTATCGTAATCGGCGGCGGCGCTGCGCTAATCAGAGCGGGACTTAGCGTAAAACTAGCTCTAAGCGGCGACGAGCTTATCGGTGCGGACATCGTTAAGCGCGCGCTTTTCGCTCCACTTCGCCAGATCGCAGAGAATGCGGGATTTGACGCGGGCGTCGTAGCAAATGCCGTCGAGCAGAATAAAGACAAAAAATTCGGCTTCAACGCCGCAAACGGCGAGTACGTCAATATGTTTGAGGCAGGTATCATCGATCCAGTCAAGGTTGAGCGTATCGCGCTTCAAAACGCGGTCTCCGTCGCAAGCCTGCTTCTAACGACCGAAGCGACCGTCAGCGAGATTAAAGAGGAGAAACCTGCAATGCCTCCAATGCCTGATATGGGCGGAATGGGTGGCATGGGCGGAATGATGTAGTCCCGCGGGGGCGTCATTCGGCGCTCCTATGCCATTACAACGGCGTGGTGAGATTTTACGGTGCCCCCCGCAATGCCTTTGCGGCGATGCTTTTGCTATGCGCCGTAAAATGAGATGTGCCGCGTTTTGGATATGTCTAAGGCGCGGCGATTTATTATGAATTAGCGATTAAGCGGTGTGATTTTTAGTCACTGCATGATCTTATAAATTTCGTATCTCACCGCAAATTTACGGTTTTGCCGCATTATCCTTTAAATTTAAAAACTTTATCTGAGCTTGCTTTTTACCTTAAATTCTGACTTGCCACTCAAAATTTAAGCGCAGAATTCTAAAACTTTAAAATTTTCAGCTATCCCACCTAAGCGCTTACAAGATAAAATTTTTGCCGTGACGTCATATTTTTAGTGTGATAAAATTCTATTGCCAAACAGAATCCTAGCTGCGGAATTTTTAAAGCTTAGCCTTTATCCAGATTTTTGTTTGACGATACAGCTTTGAATTAATAGCCAAAATTTCATAGTCTCACTCATTAAATTTAACGCGGCTTAATCTAAGCTTTGCTAAATTTCGCCTAAAATCCATGGAAAGGAAAACGATGAAAAATTTAGCTCGTATTTTTTTAATTGCGTTCATTTTGGCGAGCTTCTCTAGCGTTTTTGCTGCGCAGCAAAGCCACAAATCGCCCGCCGCGTTGCAAAACCATAAATCTAAAATTTCATCTCAAAATTTGCGAGCCAAAGATCATCTGAGTAAAAATACCTCCGCAAAATCCTCTGCCGAGCCGCATGCTAAAAAACCTGCAAATGCTAAAAGCCTTTCAAATTCCAAGTTCACAAAAAATACGCGCGCATCTGGAAATTCTACTAAAAATTCCACGCGAAAAAGTACGAAAAATTTTACTAAAAATCCCGGGCAAAATTTCGCATCGCATTCTGCGAGAAATAAAGCATCTAGGCGCCCGGCTAATCAATCAAACAGCCAGAATGAAGCTAGCAAGAGTCTAGTTGCGACGCTGATGCGTTTGCCAAAGACCCGCATCTATGAGGACGAGGCGCCAAGCGCTCGCGATACTGCGCAAACTTACAGAGGTGCAGATATGCGGAGAAGCGCAAGCGCGCAAACTCACGGAGGTGCGGATGAGCAGACTGGCAAAATCGTAGATGCACAAGCTCGTAAATTAACGACGGCTCGAATTGCACAGCCGCAAGCTCGCCACGGCTATAGTGTAACTCGTTCTGGCACTATGGGGCATACAGCTGCATCTCATTCGAGTG
>NZ_CALHHT010000013.1 GCF_938031315.1 uncultured Campylobacter sp. | reverse complement strand
AGCCTGAGGAAGAGGAGATGGTCGAGGTGCCCGTTACCGTATACGAAGACGAGCAACAGGAAGAAACCATTATGGTCGAAGAGGATGTCGAAGTCGAAGAAGAGGTTGAAGTGCCGGTAGAGCGAAATCCTGCCGATGAAAATGTACCTTTGGTCAATAGAAAATATAACGCCAAAATCCTTATTGCGGAGGATAATGAGATCAATCAAAAGCTTATGAAGCATACACTAAATAGCTTTAATATGAATTTGACGATAGTCGAAAACGGACTTTTGGCGCTGGAAGCCAGAAAAGCTAATAACGACTATGATCTCATATTTATGGATATTTCGATGCCTGTTATGGACGGTATCGAATCTACAAAGCAGATCAAGCAATACGAACACGAGAATAATCTCCGCCACATCCCGATCGTGGCTGTTACCGCCAATGCGCTAAAAGGTGATAGAGAGAAATTTATGGCAGCAGGACTTGACGAATACTGCACCAAGCCGATCAAAAAGGATATCTTAGCCCAAATGCTAGATAATTTTATCGGTGATAAACGATCTGATGCAGCGCCTGCCGGTGGAACTACAAAGAAGCTGGTTAAAAAGCTTGTCAAACGCCAGGTACCTAAGACGGTCATTAAAACTGTCAAAGTGCCAAAGACGATAATGAAGCTAGTTCCTAAAAAAAGTATAGTTTCCGATGACGTAGTGAAAGCTAAGGGTGCGCGCGTGCCGACAAAAGATATACTTATATGCAAGGCAAACATTATGGAAAGTAAAATTTTTGCCAGCATATTAAAACACCAGTATAAAGACGTAGAAATTGCGGGCAATTTCGACCAGCTTATTTCTATGGCGGCTACGGGTAGTTATAAGCTTGTTTTGATTGATAAAAAGCTAGCGGGGCTAGACTTAGCGGCGTTAGAGAGCTTGCGCCGAAAAGCGCCTGTGACTAAGCTAGTTCTGTTTTCTAACGACAACGATGAAAATCCACTATTTAGCGAAGTCGCTAGTTACAATATCACCAAGTCGGGTCTTGAGAAACTCGCACAAAAATATATATAAGGATGAGGTCTTAAATGAGAGATTTGAAAGTTTTAACGGTTGATGACGACGCTATAAATTTAAAGCTACTTGAAGTTATGCTAAAAAAATATGGCAAATTCCAAACTATACTCCAAGCCAAAAACGGCTTGGACGCCCTTGCTGTACTCGAAGTTCAGCCCGTTGATTTGATTTTATTAGATATCGTAATGCCTGTGATGAATGGGCTGGAATTTTTAGATAATCTTCACGCTAGAGAAAGTATAGCTCATATCCCCGTCATCGTCCTTACGACGGACGAGACCGCTAAACGAGAGGCTTTAAATAAGGGTGCTTATGACTTTATGACAAAGCCCATCAATGACAAAGATCTTCACAAAAAACTAGACGACGTTATGAATATTATCGGCGATTAAATTGCCGATTTTGTCCTCGTAGCTCAGTAGGATAGAGCGCAAAATTCCTAATTTTGAGGCCACAGGTTCGAATCCTGTCGGGGACACCATCTATAAAATTTTCCCCCTAATTTTAGTTTTTTGATTTTTTTAAAAGCCCTGTT
>NZ_CALHHT010000012.1 GCF_938031315.1 uncultured Campylobacter sp. | reverse complement strand
GCTACTCGCGCTACGAGATCGCACAAAAACGAGAGGCGCTCGAAAACGTGCTCGTACCCTACACCGAGGTGGAAAACCGCGCCTTGGCGCTAAGCGCGGGCTTTAAGCGCGTCGAGAGTATCTTTAAATGGGCAAATTTTATGAGCTTCGCGGCGTTTAAATAACGAGCGGCTATAATGCGCATTTTGCTTAAACGATTCAAGTTTTAAATTTAACGCCAGTATTTGGGGTGAAATCTACAAAACAGGGCATGCGTCGCCTACAATGTCAAATTTTGCCGCGCTAAAGCTATTTTTATCGATTAAAACACGCCGCGAGCACAGCGGCGCATTCAAAAAAGAATAAAATTCCTTAATTTTACATTATTTGATTCAATTCTACTTTGGTTATTAATCCGGTATTTTCGTCGATCTTTTCGCTTGCGATACGCCTTTCAAGACCTGCTATAAACTCATCATATTCGATCTTTTTAGCTTTATCCGCTTCGTATTTTTTCATAGCTTTTTGAAAATCGCTGCGTGAGAAAAAATCATTCCAAATCGCGAACAATGCAAAAGCCAAAAGTCCCCATATATAGCCGCCGATAAAGAAATTTCCGGTGATACAAAATACGGCGCAGACTATTATGTCGGTCGCAATATAACCCACTCCGAGTCTCCCGCCTGGTAAAATCGGCTCGGGCAAACGATAGGCGCCTAAGGTATCGACGCCTTTTGAGATATTTTTCAAGCAGCCCGCCTCTTTGTCATCATCGCCACCTGGAGCATAACCGGCGACTTCATCGCCTGCAAAAATATAAAAACTATCGTCCGTTTCTATTTTAAAAAGATCCGCGCCCTGCCCTTTTAGCCGGAATTTCCATACTACCGCACAAGCTGCACTATTCGAAATACTCGCATCCGTAGGGCTGTCTGTGTGGAATTTGGGATCTTTTTTCACATCAATCGCGATACCGTGGAAATAGTTCACAAAAATCCTTTAAAATGAAATTTACAAATAGCTCATCCGCATTAAATTCGGCCGCACTTCAAAATTCTAAATAAATTTAAGCGTTTCGCAAGAGAGATGGAAGCCGAAATTCCGGGCATAAAAAAAGCGTCCGCCGTTTGACGGACGCCGTGTATAAAACCGCAGCAGGCAAGCAGATGCCGCCGCGAGCAAAGGAGCTTATTTATCTCTTAAATTTAACTCGCTAACGAGCTTGGAGTAAACTGCGTAGTCTTTGTTTTTAAGATATTTCATCATTCTTTTGCGCTGACCTACTAGCTTTAGCAGTCCTAAGCGAGATGAAAAATCTTTCGGATTTGCTTGCAAATGAGTGGTAAGAAGCGTGATCCTCTCGGTAAGAAGCGCGATTTGCACCTCCGCAGAACCTGTATCTTTCTCTCTTCTAGCGAATTTCGCAACTATCTGTGCTTTTTGAGCCGTGTCTAAAGCCATGATGACCTCCTGATCGGTAAAATAGGAAGCGATTATACTTAATTAACCTAAATTTTTGCTTTCTTTGTGTAAAATGCACGCTTTGACACCAAAGGAGAAAATAAATGCTTTTTACAAAAGCAAGCGAATACGCCCTGCTTTCAATGATCTGCATCGCGGGTAAGGAGGAATCGATGGATGTCGATTCGATCTCTAGCGAGCTTGGAATTTCACGCAGCTTTTTGGCTAAAATTTTACAAAATTTAGCTCGCGCGGGACTTTTAAATTCCTTCAAAGGCGCCAAGGGCGGCTTTGTGCTCGCACGCAATGCGGACGAGATCACGCTAAGCGAGATCATCAAAAGCGCCGAAAGACGCAAGGCGACGGTGTTTGATTGCACCGCCGAGGGGATCGACGCCTGCCCGAACGGTCGCACGCTGTGCCGCGTCAATCTAATGTTCGGCGAACTTCAGGAAAAGGTCGACGAGTATATGGATACGATCACCCTCGCCGCCATCATCGGCAAAGAGCGCAAATGAAAATATATCACCTCAGCCACACCGATCTGGATGGCTACGGCGCGCAGTTCGTCGCGGCGCACTATTTGACGGACGTGGAATTTTTCAACGCCAACTACGGCAAGGAGATAAACGAAAAATTTGAACTCATCCTTGAGCGCATTGATGAGCGGCTTGCCGCAGACGCAGACGAAAAAAGCCTAATTTTAATCACCGATCTAAATTTACTGCCCGCGCAGTGCGAGAAATTTAGCGGCGAGCTGGCACGTCGCAACGCTCGCATGATCCTTTTGGATCATCATCAAAGCGGGCTTGAGTGCGCGAAAAAATTCCCGTGGTATTTTTTGGACTCTTCGCGCTGCGCCACGAAGATAACGTATGATTTTTTCAGCGCGATGTTCGGCGGCGAGACGCGGCTGGATAAGCTCGTGCGCGTCGTAAACGCCGTGGATATCTGGCTGAAGGAGCAGAGCGAGTTTGAGCTCGGCAAGGTCTGCCTCGGCATGGTCTCGGGCGCGAAAGAGATTAATAAGATCATGTTTGAGCGGGAGAGCAGGGATTATATCTTTTTCTTGTTAGAAAAAATTTTTAAATTTCAAGACGAGCCAGACGCGCACATAGCGCTAGATAGCGCGCTGCACGGCATAAAGAAGGAATTTTTTAAAAGCGAGCGCGACGATACGCTAAGCAATCTCGTCTCGCATTTCGTAGTCGCCCGCCTAAGCGCGCAAAAGCAGCGCTTCGAGATCAGCTACCTCGATAAAAAGGGCATTTTGACCTACAATATCGGCAATGTAAGCGTCATCGGTAACGACTTTTTGACGCAAAACCCTGATGTCGATTTCTTCATCGACGTAACGAGCAAAAAAACGCTCAGCTTCCGCGCCGACGGCAAGATCGACGTAAGCGAAATGGCGAAGCTGCTTCTCGGCGGCGGCGGGCACGTAAATGCGAGCGGCGGGATGTTTGCGGGCTTTAAGGACGCGAGCTCGTACGAAGCCGTAAAGGCACAAATCGTGGATCTAATCGAGAAAAAAACCCAAATTTCAAAGGAAGAAGATGAAAACTAATGACGAAAAAATCGCCGAGCAGGACCTCATCTACGAGATCAACATCCTGCTTGACGCGATGCTGCTTTATGCGGGCGTGAAGCGCGAGCGGCTCGCCGACGCGGCGCAGCTGTATATCGAAAATATCGATACGGTGCTTGAAAGCTCGGACGCTAGCGGTGCGGACGAGGTGATCGCCGTGGTCGAGTTTTTACGCGGCAAACACGCGGAGTTATTTGAAAATAAGGGCTAGCTCGCGGAATTTTAAGCAAAATTTTGCGAGCTAGAATTTTACGAAGCGCAAACTATGCGGAGTAAAATTTCATTTAGCGCAAAAATTTATAGATCGAGAGATCCGCGAGATAAAATTTTGCGAAATAGAATTTTAAAACGCAAAATACGGAATTTTACGGGTTTAGACTTAAAATTTTAAAATTTAGCAAACAAGCTTTGCGAATAAAATTTTAAGGCATGGGGCTGCAGAATTTTGTTTTAAAATTTTATGCTGTCAAACAAGAGCAAAATTTCAAGGCTTAGAATTTACGCTAAGAAATTCCGCGCAATAGCAAATTTAAAATTTTAAGTGCATTTTGCGGCACGGAATTTTATAAGAAATTTTAGACAACGCGGGGCAGCTCTGCGTAAAATTCTAATCTAGGCTTCGCGCGGAATTTGCATCAAAACTCCGCGCGGAATTTTGTGCTTAACTAAGGTGCAAAAATTTAAATATAAAGGCTAAATCTTTGCTTGCCAGTGTGGCGCGAAGATCACGCAGATTGCGGAATTTTAAATTTAAAAGCACGATTCTGCCGTCTAAGATCAAAAAATGGCATAGCGTCTAAGCTTGCCGATAATGACAAAGCTCGCTTTGAAAGAAAAGGAGAATTTTATCTGCAAAAGCGCAGAGATGGCATTTTAAGATACTTTTGTCATTTCTAAGAGAAAAAGATCCGCGCCAGAGGCTTTTAAGCAAGCGCGCTTGATAAGATATTATCGCTAGATATGGCGCAGGTGCAAGTAAGTGCGCTCGAACGCGGCAAAATTAAAACGAATGCGGCGCT
>NZ_CALHHT010000011.1 GCF_938031315.1 uncultured Campylobacter sp. | reverse complement strand
TTTATCTCCATTCGCGGCATGGAATTTTTAGAATTTCGCGCCGCTTAAATTTCTACAAAAATTCCGTCTTTGTTTCATTTAAACAATCTGTCGCTAAAATTTAATCGCAAATTTATCCAAGTCTAAATTTTAAAATTTCGTCGCCAAAATTTCACACTCTTCATCTATGAAATTCCGCGCGCTGTATTTTATCGCGACAGATTTACGGCAAAATTTAAAGATAAACCGTCCGCATCGCATCGCCGAAATTCCCCGCGCAGTTTCGCGCACGAAGGCGGTAAAATTTAGAAATTTTAACCAAACTTTCGCTATCATCACGGCTTAAATTTTCACCCAAAGGAAACCGATGTTTGAATGGATCGCCTCACCCGAGGCATGGATCAGTCTGGCGACGCTCACGGGACTTGAGATCGTGCTTGGCATCGACAATATCATCTTTATCGCGATTTTGTGCGGCCGCTTGCCCGAGGCGCAGCGCGGACGCGCCCGTATAATGGGGCTTGCGCTTGCGATGTTCACGCGCATACTGCTACTTCTTAGCCTTAGCTGGATCATGGGGCTAACTAAGCCGCTATTTAGCGTGCTTGCGCGCGATTTTAGCGGACGCGATCTCGTGCTGATCGGCGGCGGATTGTTTCTACTCGTCAAATCCACGCTCGAGATCCACTCCAGCGCCACGGGCGAGGTACACGAACATAGCGCTAGCGGCGGCAAGGCGAGCTTTAGCGGCACGCTCGTGCAGATTGCCGTTTTGGACATCATCTTTTCGCTCGACAGCGTCATCACCGCCGTGGGCATGGCGCAGCACCTGCCCGTGATGATCCTCGCAGTCGTCATCGCCGTGGGCGTGATGATGCTCGCTAGCGGTGCAATCGCGCGCTTCGTGGACGCAAACCCGACGATCAAAATTTTAGCGCTTGCATTTTTGATTTTGGTGGGCGTCTCGCTGATCGCCGATGGGCTGGGCTTTCACATACCTAAGGGCTACATCTACTTCTCGATGGCGTTTTCGCTACTGGTGGAGCTCATCAATATCCAGATCCGCAAAAAATCCGCCGCGAAATAGAGGGGCGAAATTTTGCGAGATCTGAAAAGCGCGCATGGGGTTTGCTAAATTTCTTTCGCCGCGACGTATCAAGCTTGCTCGCGGCACGGCTAGGGATTTGAAGCTACAGCCCGCGGCTGCAGGCACGGCGAAATTTAGCTTTACGCTGGAGCGCTTGCGCTTTGCGGGAATTTTAAATTTAAAACGCGACGGACTTTATCTGCCGATACGCGAGGGCGACGAGCTGGCGGTGATCTATGAAGATGAAGCTTTGGGCTCGAATTTCGGCAGCGAGGCTTCAAGGAGCTTAAATTCCTGCCGCGAGGCTTTAAGCGGCGCCGATTTAAGCGGCGAAAATTCCATGCTGCGCCCTAGCTGCGAAGTTCCAAACAGCGGAAATTCCACTGCCGCAAATTCAAACCGCGACGCATATAGCGATACGGCGGCGAGTGCGCGCCAAAATTCTGCAGTATCTGATTTATCGGACAAAGATCGCAGCAGCATAAACTCAGCCGCTTTGGGTTTGATCCGTAAAGACTTTAGCAGCCCCCTCTCTTTAAATTCTACCCGCGAGGAGCACAACGCCCAGGCAAACTCCGCTCTCTCTCCGCTAGATTTCGTTAATCTAAGCCTAGGAGCGCAGCGCTGGAGGGACGCCGGTAGCACGGTACTCGCCGCGATATTCGCAGCCTTCGGCGTAGCGCTGACCGCAATGAGTATCTACTGCATAATCTTTATTTTTGATGCAAGGGCTCCTGCCGGACTGCTAGCCCTGCTCATCCTCGCGCCTTTTTCGTATTGCAGCTTTAAGTTTATGCGAAGAGACTGGCGCGCCGCAAAGTTCGGACGCATATTTGCGGCTCTCGCGCACTCCAAAGAGTCCAAGCGAAGCGGCGAAGCGGAGGGCTATGCTAGCGGCGTGCGCGTGCTGCAAAGCGGCGACGTTTATTATTATGGCTTCGCGCTGGACGGGCTGTATTTATCGGGCGACAGCAAGCTGCGGATCGTTTCCGACGGGATACTCACAGATCAAAATTTAGCGGAGCTCGCAGGCGGCGAAAATTCTGCGAAATTTAAGAATTTAAACGCAGAAAATTCTGCGAGCGTTAAAAATTTTGCGAAATCAGCGAATTCCACAAGCTCTGCAAATTCTGCCAACGCAGCAAATTCTATAAATTCCGCCAGCTCCGCCGAAACCGCGACACCCGCCAAGGCGAAGGACGCTTCGCAGAGCTTTGAGCTGCAAAACGGCGATATTCTCCGCGCGCGCTACAAAGACTACCGCGTAAGCGGGCTGTGGAACCAAAGCCGCGGCATGAAGCTAGGCGATACGCGCAGCGGACTTCGGCGCGCAGCGGATTTTATCACGGCTGTGGCGCTGCAACTCGGTCTGCGTCTAGGCGGCGCGCTAGTGCTGACGTGGCTTGGCGATCATATCGGCGGCTCCTTCGGCAACGCCCTAAGCTTCATCGGATTTTTGCTGCTGCTTAGCCTTATGCTTTGAAAGGCGAATTTCAAACGGCATCCTCGCGGAATTTTGCAACTTCAAGGAATTTCAAATTTCGAAATTTCGCAGAATTCCGCAGCGAGCGGATTTGGGTTTTAAATTGAGGGCGCAAATTCTAAATCCAAATCTCGCGCGGCGCAAATTTGCGCTATAATCTAGCGAAAATCAAAGATTTAAAGGATGCGACTTGAAAATTTTAATCTCGTTTTTGTGCTTATTAAGCTTCATGTTCGCCGAGGCAGCGCCCGCTTTGGCAGAAGGTGCAAACAGCGCTCAAAAAGATCAAAGCCTAGAAATTTTAACCGCAAATTTAAGCACGGCGCTTCAGGAGATTGACGAAGCCGGGCATCGCCCCGATGGTACGCCTTGCGAGAGCATCGTTAGGTTAAGGGCTGCGTTTATGGAGTTTTTGCAAAGCGCGGGCGAGAGCGCTCCGCAAATTTTAAAATCCTTGAGGTTCGCGCCGAATATGGCGATCTCGCAGGACGGCAAGTTTCGGGCATATTCGGTAGATATCAGCACCGGCGGCACGATGGGCGCGAGCTACGTAGCGTATCAATACGTAAGCGGCGGGCAAAATTTCATTATGGATTTTGCAGACAAAGGTGCGCAGCAGATGCAAGAATGCGTTCTTGGCGGCAGGCGGGATTGCGCCTGCGGCGATTGGGCAGTCGGTACCGCATGGGGCGGCGATCGAGTGATAAAAGTTTTTAAAGTTAAAGAAAATCTATATCTTATTTACGGAGCATCAAAGGGCTCTACTAAGCTCACAAACGACGAATTTTGGGCGGTAGAAGCAAGCGAAGCGGGTATAAACCTAGCGAATATATTCCACTATGTCCGTTCATGCGGCGGAGATTGCGACTGCTCTAAAAGGAGCTCTTTGGTGCCGCCGCCGCACGACTCCGCTCGATTCGGCATAGAATATGATTTTTTCTCATATTTAGACGGCAGTGACGAGATAAAGAATAAATACGCTAAAAGGACGTTTTTGACCTTTGAAAACGGCATACTGGGCGCTCTTAAGGTAAAATATAGCGATAAATACCCGGACGGCGAGCTTGTCGATGAATATCAATACTTTAAATTTGACGGCGAAAAATTTACGATAGAGAGTAAAATAATTCATTGCGAGCCCGGTAAAATTATAGAGGAGTTAGTCGCGCCCTCTAGCGCGCAGGGGCTTTGATGGGCACCGTGATGCTTGGCGGGTGCGCTAAATTTTAAGGCGCGGTAAAATTTCAAATTTCAAGCGCGCAGAATTTCGACTGCGAAATTTTAAAATTTTAAATTTTAAAGCGTAGAATTTCAAGGCGCGGAATTTTAATTTCAGAATTTTAAATTTTGCGGCGCGGAATTCCGTAGCGTGGATTAAAATTTTAAATTTCAAAATGTGCGGATTTTAAGGCGCGTAAAATTCCAAAGCGCAAAATCCAAAAGCGGAATTTTAAAATTTCAAATTTTAAGGCACGCGAAACCGCGGCACGAAGCGTGAGACCGTAGCGTGCCAAACTGCGGCGAGCCGCCCGTCCGCTAGCTCCAAATTCTTTCGTTTAGTTTTAGGTTTTTTACGATCGCCAAAAAGTGCGAAAGCTCGCGCTTGAGCTGCGCGGCAGGGTCGCGGCGCAGCACGCTTTCGCCGATGTCGGGCTCGAAATTGTCGCGCCCCGTAT
>NZ_CALHHT010000010.1 GCF_938031315.1 uncultured Campylobacter sp. | reverse complement strand
CTAACGCTAAAAGGTTGATGGGTATTATTATTGCACTTGTGGCTGCTTTTTTTGGAGCTGGTTTTTATATGAATAGCATCGATACGCTAGCCTCCCTGTTTGGAAATTTTTATAATCCATCTTTTGTTGTAGATTTTCTCGCTTTTGAGAAAGGAGTAGATCAACTTAAAATTACCTATGTAATCGCATTCGTGATTATATTTGTAGTGCTAGCTATTTTGATTGATAAATTTATGATTAACTCGAAAGATTCTAAAAAATAACGTCGCCAAATTTTTAAAGCAGGCGCGACGATGAGGTTAAAATTGTAAACGATCTCGTTACGCTTTTAAATTTAATTTTAAAATTTGCGTTTTTTTTGCAGTAAATTTTGTATAAATTCCATATTTAGAAAATTTTAAAATATTCAGAATTTTTAAAATTTCAAATTCAAAAATTTCAAAGTATGGGAATTTTTTAGGCTTTTAAATTCCGAAATTTTGCGAGTTTCAAAGCCTTTAAAATCCCAAGAATTCCAAATGTGCGCGATTTATTCGCCTAGAGCTTTGTCGATGAGCTTGACGTCTTCGCTTGCGCTGCCGTCGATGACTAGGGCTTGATCGCTGCCGCTTACCGCGCTTTTTCCATTAAATTTTGCGCCGACTTCGATGCCGAAGCTTTGTGATAGCACGTCGCCTACGAGTACGCCGCCGCCTAGTAGCTCGACGAGCTCGGCTTCGATATTGCCGAAAAATTTGCCGCTGATTACGATATGTTTGGCCCTGATCGAGCCGCGCGCGGTACCATTTTTACCGATGACGACAGTATTATCGGAGATCACGTCGCCTTCGACATTGCCGTCGATATGCAAAATGCACGACAGGTGTAGCTCTCCTTTGATGAGCGTGCCTGACGAGATTATTGTTGTTTGAGCGGTGTTTGCATCGCCTTTATTAAAGATTGCCATGGGACATCTTCCTCCTTAGTAAAAATTTCTTTGTAATTTTTTTCGTTCCAGTTGATGAAATTTAGCGGATCTAGTGGCAGCTGCAAAAATCTAATCTCGTAGTGCAGATGAGGTCCGGTACTAAGCCCGGTGTTACCGCTAAAAGCGATGAGATCGCCTTTGTTTACAAACTCGCCTACTTTGCGAGTTAAATTTGAATCCAAATGCGCATATCGTGTCGTAAAGCCGTAGTTATGGCGGATCTCGACTAGATTACCATAGCCAGTAGCGCCCGCGCCGCTGTATTGGATGATACCGTCTGCAGGCGCGTAGATAGGCGTTTTAGGCGGCGTACGTAGATCAACGCCTGGGTGAAACTGCTTGCGCTTTAAGATGGGATGGTTGCGCCAGCCGAATTTCTCGCTGAGCTGATGAGTGCGCATGACCCTGCCATTTGGAATCTGCATAAAAATTTCTTTTATCAGCGCGTCGGAGAATTTTTCGTTGATGATCTTTTGCGCGCGCTCTTTAATCTCTTGTTCGGAAGTGGGCTTGATGTGAGATAAGCGGTCGATCGCGCGCTCATCCTCCTCAGGATCGAGCCCAAACTGATGCTCCAAATCCGAAATTTTACCCTCGATGGCTTCAAATTCCATCTGACTTGCCGCGATACCGTCGCGAAGTTTTTGATTTAGCTCGTTAAGCTCGGTTTTGGTTCGCGAAAGGCTGTCGATTTTTGATCCCAAATACCTGATATACAGCGCACCCGTGATGAAAACGGTAAAAACAAATAGTACCAAATATAACGCGATCTTTTTGATGATTTGCGAAAGCAAAAAATTCCTAGAGCCGTTAAGGTCGGTTATGGTTATCATAAATTTGTTTTTCATAATGCGGCATTATAATGCAGCATAGCTGAAATTTCAAAAAAATTGTAGATAAATTTAAAAGCCATTTAATTTCAAAATTTCACTAAAAGATAAAATTTATTACTTAGTATAATTATAATTTAAGCAAATCTTGCTATAATTACAGCAATTTTAAATAAAGGAGACACAATGTCAAAAACAGTAAAACAACTAAACAAACTTCAGGCGGACGCTCATGCGTTCTTTGTTGCATTCCACGATTATCACTGGAATGTTAAGGGCTTGCAATTCGCGCAAGTTCACGCTTACACCGAGGAGGCCTACGATGAGATGGGCGAGCTTTTCGACGATATGGCTGAGCGCGTGCTTCAAATAGGTGGTAAGGCTGTAACTAAAGCTAAGGATCTAATTGAGCTTTCAAAAGATGCTCCGATTAGTGTAAAGGACAGCTATGGCGTAACCGAAGTACTTGAGAACGTCAAAAAAGCCTACGAGTATTTAGTAGAAGAGTTTAAAAAGCTTCAAGAGGTAGCCGAAGCAGAGGGCGACGATACGACTTCAAATATCGCGCAGGATCACTATGGCGATTATGAAAAACGCCTATGGATGCTAAGCTCAATGCTAAGCAAATAATCCTCGCAAATCCTTTCAAAATTTTTAGGGGCATATGCCCCTAAAACTTAAATCTACTATTTAAATTTTCAAAATTCTAAGATTATAATTTCGCGCTAAAATTTTAAATTTTGCTTGAAAACTGAAGTAGAATCGCTCATTAAAAGTAAAATTCATGTAGGTTTTAAATTTCATATCATCGAAATTTAACTCATTCGCCATGTAAAAACACAACTCTTTTTGTAAAGCTCGGTCTAATTTAAAATTTTGTCGTGTCGTTAAAATTTCTTGTCGATTTCAAATTTCATAGCCGTAAAAATTCTAAGAGCTAAGGCTTTGTAGCTAAAGAGTGGCATTTGCTAAAAGATATTTATATTTCTTTTTAGCGTCTGATGATAAATTTTAGCTTGTAGTTTTACTATTTTGATTATTTTTAAAACTTCGGTGTTTATAAATGAAGCGGAATTTTAAAAATTTCAAAGAATCTCGCAAATTCCGTAAAATTTTATAATTTCACGGAATTTTAGTTCTTATAGAATTAAGCTCTAGTCTTAAAAATTCTCTTCGGTATTGCGGTCACTGACATGGTCCCACGGCAGCTTCATTCCGCCCAGGATATGAAAGTGCAGATGCATCACCTCCTGACCCCCATTTTCGCCACAGTTGCAAACGAGACGGTATCCGCTCTTATCAAGCCCCATTTTGCGAGTTACTTCTTGGATAAAAGCGCTCATTTTGCTCATCACTTCAGGCGGTGTTACTTGAAAGTTTTCGTAGCATTTTTTAGGGATCGCCAGGATATGGATCGGCGCTTTTGGGTTGATGTCGTGGAAGGCCAAAAATTCATCGTTCTCTAGCACTTTGTTGCACGGGATTTCGCCGTTTACAATCTTTTCGAATACGTTCATTTTAGATCCTTTTATGAGGGTTGAAATTTAGCCGCGATTATAGCCAAAAAATCCAAACACGCAAATTTACCTAGCTTTTATCAAATTTTAACTACAATCGCGCCATTAATTTAACCACAAGGATAGAATTTGCAAGAGATTAAAGCAAAAATCGACGCCGCATCGAGCCTAAGCGAGCTGGAGGCCGTGCGCTTGGAGCTTTTCGGCAAAAAAGGCATCATAACGGCGCTTTTTTCCGAGCTCAAATCCGCAGCGCCCGAGCAGAAAAAAGAGCTTGCCGTAAGTGCGAATGAAAAGCGCGATTATTTCAGCGAGCTCATCGCCGCAAAAAGGGCGAGCCTGGAAGAGGCGGAGCAAAAAGAGGCGATGAAAAATGAAGCAAGCGACGTCACGCTTTTTAACGAAAACGTAAGCTGCGGCGCGCTGCACCCCGTGATGGAGACGATGGATAAGATCATAGACTACTTCATCGCGCAAAATTTCAGCGTCGAAAGCGGCCCGCTCATCGAGGACGACTTCCATAATTTTGAAGCGCTAAATTTACCCAAATACCACCCGGCACGCGATATGCAAGATACGTTTTATCTAAATGACGGGCGGCTACTGCGCACGCATACCAGCGGCGTTCAGATCCGCACGATGGAGAAATTTAAAGCTCCGCCGGTGCGCATGATCGCCCCCGGCGCGGTATTTCGCCGCGATATGGATCTAACCCACACGCCGATGTTTCATCAAGTAGAAGGCCTCGTAGTCGAGCAGGGAGACCGCGTGAGCTTCGCAAATTTAAAATACGTTTTAGAGGAATTTTTGCGCTATATGTTTGGAGACGTAAAGGTGCGCTTCCGCCCGAGCTTCTTTCCGTTTACGGAGCCAAGCACCGAGGTCGATATCAGCTGTATTTTCTGCCACGGCGAGGGATGCCGCGTCTGTAAGCAGACGGGCTGGCTCGAGGTGCTAGGCAGCGGCGTGGTCGATCCTAACGTCTTTAAAACGGTGGGCTGGAAAAACGTCAGTGGATACGCATTCGGGCTCGGTGTCGAGCGTTTCGCGATGCTGCTGCACGGTATCCCCGATCTGCGCTCGCTATTTGAAGGCGATATTAGATTATTGGAGCAGTTTAAATGATAATAACGAGAAATTGGTTGCAAGAGTGGATCGACATAAGCGAAATTTCAAGCGAAAGGCTGCTTTCTACGCTAAATTCCATCGGTCTTGAGGTTGACGCTCACGATAAAATTTCGCTTCCTAAAGGCGTCGTAGTAGGGCTCGTAAAAAGCAAACATCGCCACGAAAACTCCGATCATCTAAACGTCTGCGAGGTGGATGTCGGCAGTCAGAGCCTGCAGATCGTCTGCGGCGCGCAGAATTTCAACGCGGGCGACCATGTCGTCGTGGCGCTCGTGGGCGCCGAGCTTCCCGGCGGCATCAAGATCAAGAAATCGAAGCTGCGGGGTGTGGCGTCGTGCGGCATGAACTGCTCCGCGCGCGAGCTCGGCTTCGGCAGCGACCATACGGGCATCATGATCCTTCCCGAAGACGCGCCCGTGGGCATTTCCTTCGCCGAGTATCAGG
>NZ_CALHHT010000009.1 GCF_938031315.1 uncultured Campylobacter sp. | reverse complement strand
GCTGATTTAGTTGCATTTGAGAGTAAATTTGATGCACCTTATTTTCGCGGATTAGATTCGCTACGGCGTTGTTATTTAGCAAAATTTCATGGATCGCGATACGTCCGCCGCCAAGCTTTGGCAAAAGTGATTGCGAAATGACCGCGGTAAGTGATACGGAGAGCATATTTCGCACTTGGAGCTGCTCGCCGCCATCAAAGCTATCAATAATACGGTTGATCGTCTGCATCGCGGAGTTGGTGTGTAGCGTACCAAATACCAAGTGACCGGTCTCTGCAGCGGTAATGGCGATCGAGATAGTCTCTCTATCACGCATCTCGCCCACGAGGATAATGTCCGGGTCCTCACGCAAGGCAAATTTTAACGCATTAGCGTAGGAATGGGTATCGGTGCCAATATTTCTGTGAGAGAAAAGCGCTTTTTTATTGGTATGGACGAACTCGACCGGATCTTCAACGGTAATGATGTGCTTGCGCTCTTTTTCGTTGATCTCGTTTAGCATCGCGGCAAGAGTAGTTGATTTACCGCTACCCGTAGGTCCGGTAACCAAAATCATGCCTTTTTCGTGCTTGACTACCTCTTTAAAAATCGTAGGGGCTTTTAAATCGTCCAGGCTAGGAATATCGATAGGAATAATACGAAATGCAGCAGCTAAATCGCCGTTCATAGTGTAGTAGTAGTTACCACGGAAGCGTCCGATATTAGGAAGCTCGATCGCAAAGTCAAGCTCTTTATTTTCCTCGAGCGCACTTTTTTGGGCATCGGTAATGAGCGCGTAGCAGATATACTCGATATCCGTGCCCTTAAGCGGATCCATGGCAAGTGGGCGCAATGTTCCGTCGATACGTATTTGAGGCGCCGAGCGCGAAACTAAGTGAAGGTCGCTCGCTTTGTTAAAAACGACGGTTTTTAGTAGGGTTTCGATATCTACTAAATTTCTTTGAACTTCTTCCATAAAATTCCTTTCAATCGATGATTTTCGGTACTGCGAAGTAGCCGCCTTCGGACTGCGGAGCATGCTTTAAGACGCTTTCTGCGACGTCGCTTTTGCGTGGGATATCTTTGCGAAACGGAGTACCGCCTTTCAGCGTAGTGATAGCCGCCTCGCCGCTTTGCAAATCCAGCTCATTTAGAATTTCTACAAAATCTACGATATTATTTAATTGACCTTTAAATTCTTCTCGCTTAGCATCTGGAATTTTAAGAGCAGATAACCTTTCCAGCTTGCTTAGCAAGGCGTCGTCTATTATCATAACTTTCCTTTTTCTGATAAATGCGACATTATATCATAAAAATTCTTTATCTTAGGCGGTATTTAAAATTTTTTATGCTACAATTACGCCGATTTTCTCAAATAAAGGACTAAATTTTGGCTTTAAAAGACGACATCGAAGGCGTGAAAAAAGAGATCGGCACAGAAGAGCAGTTTCTAGAAAGCGTCATAAAAAGTGAAATTTTCGTAAAAAAATACAAAAAGCCGCTGATATTTTTGGCTGCGGTTTTGATCGTAGCGTTTATCGGATATTACGCAAATGAATTTCTAAGCGATCGCCGCATAGCAAGTGCTAATGCGATCTATGACGAGCTGCTTAACAAGCGCGACGACGCTAAGCTAGCCGAGCTTAAGCAAAAAGATATAAATCTATACGCTCTTTATATTTTGCAAAACGGCTCTGCAGACGAGCGAGCGGCGCTAGAAAATACCCAAGGCATCGATGTTATGCTAAAAGAGATAATAAATCTACAAAACGGCAAACAAGGCGGGGTGCTACTCGCCGATTACGATTCTTTACTCAAAGGCTACGACCTACTAAAAGAGGGCAAAATCGAGCAAGCTCACGCAGAGCTAGATAAAATTCCGCTCAACTCGCCAGTTCGTCAAATCGCACTTGCTTTGAAACACTACGGAGGCAATAAATAATGAAAAAAACGCTGATATTTACGCTTTTACTATCGTTTTTATTTTTAGGCTGCTCGACGAAGCGCCAGTATTTCGAACCTAGCGACGAAAACATCACAGGTGATATGAAATTTAACGGCTCACTGTCGTCGGAAATCGTAGCGGTTAGTAAAGATGGCGCGACGCTAAAAGACGGCGAAGTCATCTCTAAAAACGGATTGGTGAAAAATTTCAAAGTCCTAAAAAGTGAAAAATTTTTAGGTGAATATGACGGAAATTTCGTCGTAACTGACATCAATGGCACGCTTAAAGTAGTTAGTGGCACAGGCGCCGTAAAATTTGAAAAAGCCCTCGGCAGACAAGCGCTCAGTGCAAATATACGCGGCGATGATTTGGCTTTAGTGATGAGCGATGATTCGATCATGCTTATCAAGCTAAGCTCGGGCGCAGTGGTACTCGATCATAAAGTAGGCGATGCATTCGCAATCGATTCGCGCGTAGCGTCACCGCTATTTATCAACCAACTTATCGCTTATCCTGCGTTAGACGGACTAGTCAGCATCGCAGAAAACGTAGGCGGGCGCTCGGCACGCGATTTCGTCGTGAGCAACCAGCCGTTTTTTAACAACATTATCGCCTTAGAAAACAAGGGCGATAACCTTTATGCTGTGACCGCCACTAGGCTAATGCTGGTAAGTCCTGCGGGCAATAAAAACCATAACGTAGACATCAAAGACGTGATTTTTAGCGGCGATAGAATTTATCTTTTATTAAAAGACGGCAGAGTCGAGCTACTAGATCGCGGGCTAAATTTGATCAAATCGCGCAAATTCACATTCGCACAATTTAGTGGCGCGCTGCTTAGCGGCGGCTATCTGTATATCATCGAGCGCAACGGCTACGTCATCCGCACCGATGAAAATTTAGAAGGCCAGGCGATCTACGAGCTAAATGGCGAACTCGAGGATAAGTCCTTTATCGCGGGCACGTCCTTTTACTACGACGATAAAATTTTAAATTTTGATGCTAGATAAAATTTCAAAACTCTGCGTTCGCGAAGGGCTCCTGCTTCAAAAATTTCAAACGCTAGATATCGCGAGTTTCACGCGCTCGCGCTCATACGGCGCGTATTTCGGCGTGGATCTGAAAAGTTACAACGTTCTTTTATTTATGCGCGACGCAAAATCTCGCTTTGTGATGCGCGACGCGGAATTTCTACTCTCGCTCACAAGCGACATTAGTGCAAGCCTAGGCAAGGTCGTGAAAAAGCGCGTGCTGTTTTACAACTCGCAAATGTGCTCCAAAAGCGCGAAATTTTTAAAAGAAAACGGATTTAGCCTCTATGCTTTTGTGTGACATAGGAAATTCCAGGGTTAAATTTTATAAAGGCGGCGTAACGCAAAGCATGCCCATAGCGGAATTTATGCGGTACGAGCCGAAAGAGCGAATTTTTTTCATTAGCGTAAACGATAGCGTGAAAAAAAAGCTGAAAAACCCTCTGTTTGTCGATCTGGCGCCGCACTTTGAGCTAAAAACCGCCTACCGCGGGCTCGGGATCGACCGCATAGCGGCGTGCTCCGCGGTAGCGACGGGCATCGTCGTCGATGCGGGCAGCGCGATCACCGTGGATTTGATGTTTAGAGGCTCGCATTTAGGCGGATTTATAATGCCCGGCATTAGCACGCTTTTAAAGTCGTTCGCGAGCATCGCGCCGGTGCTGGACGTGACGCTTTCAACCAATATCGATCTGGATCCGCTGCCGCAAAAGACCGTAAGTGCCGTAAACTACGGGATTTTAAAGCCGATCGTGCTTACGATCGAAAACATCGCGGGCAATAATAAAATTTACTTCACGGGCGGCGACGGAGCCTATCTGATGCGGTATTTTCGCAACTCAATCTACGAAAAGGATCTGATCTTCAAATCGATGGTAAGCTTGATCGCAAAAAAGGGGCTCGCATGATAACCATAGCGCTACCGAAAGGCCGCATAGCCGACGACACGCTTAAAATTTTTAAAACCATCTTCGGGCTTGATTTCGCCTTTGAGGATCGCAAACTCATAATGCAAGAGGGCGATTTTAAATTCCTCTACGTCCGCAACCAAGATATCCCTACTTACGTTATGGGCGGTGCGGCGGATATCGGCGTAGTGGGGCTTGACGTGCTTGAGGAGCACCGCCCGGACGTACTTACGCTGCTCGATCTTAAAATCGGAAAATGCCGCGTCTGCGTGGGCGTACATGCGGGCACTCATCTAAACTACGGCGCTCCGAGCCTAAAAATCGCTACGAAAATGCCCAACATCACTCGCGAATACTTCGCCTCCAAGGCCGTCGCCGTAAATATCATCAAACTCTACGGCTCGATCGAGCTCGCCCCGCTCATAGGGCTTGCCGACGCTATCGTCGATGTCGTGGAGACCGGCGCTACGATGAAACAAAACGGGTTGCAGCCCGCAGAAACCATAATGCAAAGCTCCGCGCACCTCATCGCCAACAAAAACAGCTTCGTGCTAAAACGCGATGAAATTTTAAACCTGCGAGATAAACTAGCCCGCGCGATCGCCTAACGCTCGCTTGCCCGCCGCACGGTATTTGCGACCGGCGCGGCATATTTTGCGTGAGTAATCATCATCGCCTTGGCGTGCTGTCGTTTAAAAAACCTCTGCTACGTATAAAAATTACGGCGCCAACCGCACCGATTAAATTTAAACCAACCTGCGAATTTGATTTATCAAGAAGTGGAGGCACTTTACCTAGCCATACAGCGCCATACAGCGTAAAATTTTAAAATTCTGTCGCTACAAATTTTAAAATTTAGCCTAAATTTACAGCTCGCGAAATTTCAAAATACAAAACTCCACGGCGCAGAATTTCAAAATTCTAAAATCCCGCTTCACAATTTCACGTCGTAAAATTTAAAATTCTCGCGAACTCTAAATTTGAGCTCAAATT
>NZ_CALHHT010000008.1 GCF_938031315.1 uncultured Campylobacter sp. | reverse complement strand
TCATATATCGAGAGACCCACTCGCCGTCTCTTAGCTCGCCTATGATATCCGCAAGCCGTATCTCGCCTAGATCTAAAATGCGAGCATCAGATGAGAATTCTGCCAAACTCTCTTGCTCTGTATCATGCACGCGCAGATAAAAAATAGCATCAAATCTATGAGAAGATTTTACGACATTGCGGATCAAATCCGCATAAAGCTCGCTTTGTGCAGCTTCGTGCCTTGCGTCCAAAGAAAGGATAGTTTCTTTTAGAATTTCAAGCTCGCTAAAAAGCGACTCGTCGGTATTTTTAAGTAAAGTAATCGCTGTGCGCGTCCGCAAATCAAGCTGCGTAGCGATCCTAGTGCGCAAAAAGCTAATCTCGCAAACTACTACAAGCGTAAGCAGCGCAGCACCTAGAATCAAGGCGGCGTTAAATCTTTCGGTAACGAAGTCTTTTTTATTTTTCATGCCAAATTCCAAATTTTGAAGGATTTTAGCAAATTTCGTTTTAAAGCCGATTTAAGCTTGTATTTTTGCGCCTTTTGCGCCCAAAAAATGCATAATCAAAAGCACCGCAAAGCTAAAGAGCAGCATCAGCGCGGAATATGCGTGAGCCTGCGCGAAATCGAGCGTTTCGGTCGCTTCGTAGATCGCGATGGAAGCGACCTTGGTCTGCTCGCTCACGCTGCCGCCGATCATCAGCACGACGCCGAATTCGCCCATCGTGTGCGCAAAGCAGATCACTAAGGCGCTAAGCAGGGAGTGGCGTATCGCGGGCAACGCGACGCGAAAAAGCTTGGAAAAATAGCCCTTACCGAGCGAATCGCACGCCCAAAAAAGCGAGCGCGGAAGCGAGCGAAAGCCCGAAACCAGCGGCGAAAACATAAACGGCAGCGAGTAGATACAGCTCGCGATCACGAGCCCGCTGAAATTAAATACGAGCCGAAGCCCGAAGTGTTTGTCAAAAAACTCGCCCAGCACCGAATACGGCGAGAGAAAAACGAGCAGGTAAAACCCTAACACCGATGGCGGCAGCACCAGCGGAAGCGAGATGATCGATTCGATCACGCTTTTGCCTCGGAAATTTTTTCTCGCCATAAAAAACGCAAGCGGCACGCAGATACAAAATAGCACAAACGTCGCAATCAGCGAGAGTTTGAGCGAGATCACGAAAGGGGTGTAGTCTAAATTTGACAAAATTTCAAACATCTGCGCTCGCTTTAAATTTAAATGCCGAATTTAAGAGCAATGGGCTTCGCGGCACGGCGAGATTTAGACGCATGAAATTTTGCGGCGCGGCTATTTTAGATACGCAGTTTAGGCGCGCGCTTTTTTGCGGCGTGAAATTCTGTAGTGCGAGGATGCTTTGCTGCGCGCAGCCTTGTTGCCCCAGACTTTGCCATGCGGATATTTGCGGATCAAAATTTTGCGGCGCAGAATTTTGTCGCGCGGAATTTCGCAGCGTTAAATTTAACGACATGGAATTTAAAAGCACAAAGTTTCGCGGCACAGGAATTTTGCACGATAAAATTTTAGCGGACAATGCTTCTGCCGCGGCAAAAACCGCACGCAAGGCTGAGCGTAAATTTGACGCAAAGCGGCGCGGGCAAAATTTAAAAACCGACGCCGATTTCTGCGGAGCAAATTTTAAAATAGACGCAAATTTGCGCGGATAGAATTTTAAAGCCGAAATGAAATTTTGCAAAGCAAACGAGGCGGATCCAAAAATCGCGTTAGCTCGCCGCGCAGAGGCTGGGCTTTTAAAATTTCCAGGCATAAATTTTACGTAAAAATTTAAAGCGGGACGCTGCATCGTTAAATCTTACTGAGGCTCACGTTAAAGGCCTTTGCGCCCACTTTGACCTCATCGCCTATTTGCAAGCCTTGGGCTTCGTGCGCGCTTAAAACGACCTCGCTTAGCTGGTTGCCGATCGCTACGACGGCGATCTGCACGGCGTCGCGAGCTTGCAGATCGACGATCTTGCCCGCGAAAGAAAATTTCTGCGAGCCGCTCGTTTTAAGAAAAATTTCATTCGGGCTCGCGCTGCGCACGACCCTGCCGTCATGCATCTCATAAACCGTCTCGCAAAGCCTGTAAATTTCGCTCACGTCGTGGCTTACCAAGATCACGGTTTGATGAAACT
>NZ_CALHHT010000007.1 GCF_938031315.1 uncultured Campylobacter sp. | reverse complement strand
AACCTATACAAGACGAATTGGACGAAAGGTTTAAAGGTAGCGGCAACAAAGAGCTTCTAGCGTTCTTGATGGAAAATAAGGCTACTTACGAGGGTATTTATGAAACGGCAGTAAATCAGCCGAAATTTTTTACAGATTTGGGCGAAGTGGGTAACGCTTTAAAAAATAAAGATACTAAAATGCAAGAGCTCCTAAATATGCTTACCGATAAAAACGGCACAAATAACACCTTAAAACGCCCAATAAAAATGCAAAAGCACTTCCGCCATTCGTGTATAACGCTAAATTTTACCTTGCGGCCGATACGAACTTACAACAATTGGGCGGCGATGACAGTGTGATAAAGGAGTATCTAGGCGGCTTATTTAATCGCTTCATCATCGTCTATACCAAAGACGTATTTTCTTACGAGAATGCAAAATTTAACACAAATAAGCCAAGCTATGACGAGATAGCAAAGTTTGAAAGTAAAATCGTGGATTTGATGAATTTCTATAAAAAGGAGAGCTATCAAATCGACACCAATGCCCTAAAACAAAATGAGAATTATGATAAATTTTGTAGGCTCATACACTCAAAAAAACAAAATAAGGCAGATGAGTTTAAAGAGCTCTATACTCGCGTGGTGCAAAATCTAAATGCAATTATACAAACATTACACTATTTGAATCAATATGAGATTAGCGAGGACGGTGGCTTTAAATTTAACTCGAAAGTAGCAGACAAGACGATAAACGAAGCGATAAAATTCATAGAGCCGTATACGAATTTAACCCTTTTGTTTAGCGAAATCAACGGGCAATCAGAAGACATACAAAACATGCGCCATAAAATGCTTGAATACGTAAAAATGCAAATCGATAAAAAGGGAAGTTGTAGTATAAAAGACATAGCTATGAATAGAGCGTTTAGGAAATACAGGACTGACGATATACGAGCAATTTTAAAAGATTTTGTAATGGAAGAGAAGAGGAATTTGATAATTTTGGCTTAAGCTTATTTATAAATTTAAGCCATTTTGTGAAACAATATAGAAAATCAGGCAAGAATATTTAAGAAATTTAATGATTTTTAGCCACCTTTTTGCAAATTTTAGCCACCTTTTTTGCCTACAAATGGGAATTTGCTCAAAATGGTGGCAAAAAGTGGCAGAATTTAGCCACCTTCTTTTATTAATCCGTGAAACACCATTAAAAAGATATTTTACAGTACTTTTAAATTTAGTTTTCTTAAGCGAATTTTACTAAATTTTAAGCTTTATCTAAGTTTTATAACGCCCGCTATGTGGGCATTAAAGGCAGGAATTCCCATTTGTAGACAAAAAAGGTGGCTAAAATTCTATAAAAACAAAATAGTGATTAGGCAAGAAATTAAATTTAAGTTTTCTGCAAAGCTTAAGCAAGCAGTAAAATTTGACATTTAATATATTTTGTAGTATTATTCTAAGTATTAAAAAGGATATAAAATGAAAGCAATCTTAGCAACGCAAACAGCCAGTATTTCAGAACTCAAAAAATCTCCTGCTCAAATCATAAAAGAAGCAAAAGACGAAGCGGTAGCGATTTTAGTGCATAATGTCCCAAGTGCGTATTTGGTACCAAGCAATCTATATGAAAAAATGCTAGATATAATCGATGATTACTATCTCTCAAAAGAAGCAGATAACACGATAAAAAGTAAAGAAAAGCCGGTGAAGGTAAGCCTGAATGAGTTATGAGCTAGAATTCTTACCGCTGGCATTAACGGAGTGTTTGACTTCCCATACAAGGAGGTCAATATGTTTCAGGTAGTGGATCCGACGATAAAAGAGGTAACGGCGATGAACTTCGAAGAAGTGACGACGCAAATTTGGGAGTTTATGGAGTATCCGAAAAATCATCCGATGCTGCCGAACGTGAGCAAAAGCCACTTTTGGGAGATGATGGAGATGTGGGCGAGCTATCCGGTAATAGGCATGAACAACGAAGTGGACGAGGGGGCGTCGGAGATGTCGGACTTTTCGCAGGAGATACTGGAGCTAACGCAGGAGCTTCAGGAGGAAGTGAACGAAGCGACGGACAAAGAGAGAGCGATCTTTCGGATGAAGCGAGAACTGGCCATGAAAGTAGCCAATCTACAAATAATTTGGATAATGACGCACTACATCAAGCCGCAATATTTGCTGGCGACGATGTACGAGACCTATACGCTAGCGGAGAGAGACGAAGAGGAGCTGAAGAAGTATTTAGTGCCGGAGGTGATAGCCACGGCCAAGGACGAGAGCATACCGATATTGGGACCGCTAGGAATGTGGCAATACCGAATGGGGATACTTCATCGCTGGACGATGCAGCTTCAGAATATGGGGATGATAGACGATATACAGATGAGAAACAACTATATGACGCCGGACTCGGAGCAGAAACTGGCATTCGCGCTAGCGCTTCAGGAGTTAGCGGAGATGGAAGCGCTCGCCAATCCGCTAGCCAAGCAGATGAGAGAGATGGGCAATACGGATTTGGAAATATTCAAGGCGCTGGGAGTGGATATATACAAGGAATACCTGAAGCTTCCGCAAACGGCTTATCCGATGGACGAGATCAGAGCGAGAGCGTTTCATTACCAAAATGATAAAATACTACAAATTTCTTAGAAAGGATTTGAAATGGCTTTAACAGAAAAAGATTTAAAAAAGTGGCAGAAAGTATGCGATCATTTGACGCGAATGGATAATGACGCCGAATACTGCAAGGAAATCGAAAAACAACTTTATCGCGGCGCTCCAAAAGAGCTGATAGAAAGCATGGAACGGGAGATGGCTAAATATGAAACTAAAAAGCGAAATAAAAAAGATTGATTTCGGCTCTAATGCCGAATTGGATGAAGTTCAAAATTTAGCGATCGAATTTGCTAAGAATTCAACGGAGTTTATATTGGAGGGCTACAACAAACACCCAGATACTATGGACGGCCGCTATATCTGTTCCGATACATTCAAAGAGCTTTTTCCTATTTTTAAGATAAAGGAAAATAGGGCGCTAGTAAATGATGCTATACATAATTCTTCTGCCGTTTTGGCGGCGACGCAGTTTGAAGAGGTTTTGAAGCGCGATGAGCCCGGCAAAACTAAAGCAATTTTCATCACCGGAATTCCTGGAGCCGGAAAAACTACCTCGGTTAAAGAATTTATGACCGATGACGAAGTAAAGCTTATTTTTGAGGGCCAGTTGGCAAACCCGGCGCCGACTATCCCAAAAATAGAGCAGTGCCTACAAAAAAATTTAGACGTTACGATTGCTGCGGTGCATATAGAACCCGAAAAGGCTTTAGACAATACTTTTAAACGCTTTAATGAATATGGGCGCGGCGGAAGTATCGAAGTGATGTCTAGTATCCAAGGAAACTTACCGAGCGGTTTAAAAAAGTTAAAAGAGCATTTTGGGGATAAAATTAATATTATCGCTATTGATAAAAATAATGGCGAAAATAAAGTTTTAACCGACGAAAAAGAGATCTATAAACTAATCGATATCGGCTCAAAAGAGGAAATTTTCAAACGTTTAAAAACCAAATTAGACCAAGATTTCCAAAAAGGCAAAATCGGCAAAGCTTGTTTTGCCCAGGCGAACGAAACGAAGCTAAATAAAATCATGTCTATCCAAATCGATAAAGCCGAGATCGCAAAATTTAAAAGCGAGCTATAGTAAAATGCACGAGCAATATGGCCTTAAGACTTAATCCGCGATAATTTTAGTATGCCTCAAATATCGTTAAATCAGAGCTTTTCTTGATCCGCTTCGGCAAATTTCATCTCAATGCTTTGTAGGTATTAGACTCTCTTATGTGCTCGTCGCGCCTCTATCGCCAAAGTAAAATTTAGCCGAGCTTTTCTGACTTAAACGCCCTTTTTGCCGTCATATAAAAGCCGCTAAAGATAAAAAGCGGCATACAAAGCGAAACGAGCGACCATAAAATTTTACCCGCGAGCCCAAAAAAATACCCCGTGTGAAGCTGATAGTTCGCATCTTTAAACTCGCCCACGGTGATACCGTCCGTCTGCTTCTGCTCCGCGATCTTGCCCGCTTTTAGATCGACGCTCGCGCCTTTTGGACGCGCGGTGGCTGGCGCATCTGGCTCATAATACCTGACGTCGATCTTATCTGACGCCGCGAGCATTAGGGTAAATTCTTTATACTCTATACCGCTTGATCTGAATATCTCATAAGCCCTCTGCGCGTCGCTAAATTTATACGTAGCGGGCTTTTTGCCCTCCTCCTTAGCAGGTGCGACGGCGTGATCTTTAGAAGCGGCGGCTTTAGGCGCGCTAGCTTGCGGTAAATTTTGAGAGCTAACGAAAAGCTTCATCACCGCATCGTTATACCAGCCGTACGACCAATTAAGCCCGGTTAAGCAGATAAGCAGGTAAATCACTGCACTTAGCGAGCCTAGGCTCGTATGTAGGTTATAAAAAAGAGCGTATTTTTTGAGTTTAAAATTTGGTCTTATAGCTTCGATAAATTTGCGCCTAAGCCTTGGGAAATGCAGCCAGACGCCGCTTATTACGAGCAGTATCATCGCCACGACGCTCGCACCCACGATCTGTTTGCCAACCTCGGCTGCGGTTTTATTGCCACTTAGCGCTAGGCCCAAATTTCGATGCAGCGCCATCACCGTTAGCACAAAGCCCGTGCCGCGATCCTTGCCGATGATCTGCGCGGTGTATGGATTGACCAGATACGCATCATTTCTGTTTGCGTAAATGACGAAGGCTTCGTCATCGCTTTTGGGCACGACGAGCCTTACGGGCTGCTTAGCGCCCGTTTGCTCGCTAAAGCTTTGCAGGATTTTCTCCACGCTTTGCATTTCGCCCGTTTTTTCGACCTTTTTAGAGCCCGCGTTTATTAGCGCCTCAAACTCGTGCTGATACGACAAAATCGCGCCCGTAACGCCAATGATAAGCAGCGGGATAGAAAAAACGATCGACAAAATAAGATGGACGTTAAACAAAATTTTATTGCGCTTCAAAAGCGAGCTCATTGTAGATCCTTGCGAGATAAATTTAATCTTTATTTGATTGAGGTTCGCAATTATATTGTGCGATTTTAAATATTTAGATAATTATCATTAAGATTTAGGATGCGAAATTTTAAGGCACGTTATGGCATCGCAAGAGCGCCTAGGCACCTCGCGTAATGTCATAAACTGCATATTTCAGAATATCAAAGCTAAAAATTTAATCCGCCTTTCGCGCGGCTAGATCACGCTAGCGAGATAAAATTCTAATCGCGATTTATAAAAAGCGCGCTTAGAATCTCGTAAATTTAGAAATTTTGCGCTAAAATTGCCAAAGACGCGAGCTTGCGCAATCCAAAAAACAAGGTCATTATTATGTCGCAAAGTATAACCGAGTTTGCTTCGATAATCCTTTATGTTACGATAGGCTTTTGCCTTCTTGTTTCATTGCTTGATAAAAATAGATCATTCAAAACCGTAGATCACGGAACTCTGTTTATCTCCACCGATCCGCTTTTAAAAATGCAGATGTTTATAATGTGCTTAAGCTTCGGTGTAGTCACTCTATCCAGCTCGCACGTAGCAAAACACAACGGCAAGCCGATACCCTGCTTTTACACCCACGATAAAATTTGTTCGCAGGAATACAAAGCGGCAGGCATAAATTTAAGATGCTTCGAAGAAGGCGATCCCAGATGCGTGGATGGGTATCTGCAAATAAGCGAGCCTAGACTAATACTCGGCAAAATCATATCTGTCTGCGCCATAATTTTTTCATTTATCGTGCTAATTCAAAAAGGAATCAGAATAGATAAAAGCGGCATCTGCAAAGAATGGGAGGTTCTGCCGTTTAGGCATACGGAAAAGATATACTTTGACGAGATGAACTACGCCACATGGTTTATAAGAGGCGTAAAAATAATCAGCATACGAGGCAAAATTAGCGGCGTTAAATTCGGGGCGGGATTTTTATATGCACGAAGGGATATAGATTTTTTGCAAAATTTTATATTAGAAAAGCTCGCTGAAATTTCAAAAGCTAAAGCAAGCGAGCAAAATGCACGGGCTTAATTTAACGCTAAAAATATCTAAATTTAAGGCGGCAGCATGATATTTTTATATTTGGTATTCGGCATAAATCTTTTACTGTTTGGGCTTGCTATTTTTAAAAGCATGGTTTTTAAAAGCAACGCCTCTTATAAAACCGTGCAAAAGGGCGCCTGGCTCATACCTCCTAGCCCCATAGCAAAAACTATGCTTATCGTGCTATTTTTATCCTGGGGTTCGCTGGTAGCATTTGATGAGCCTTGGATAAAAACAACAAGAGGCGGAGGTAAAGTGCATGCTTTGATACAAACGACCCTTTATGCGTAGGCGGGTATATACAAAGAGGCAGTGGCGAGACCGCGCTCGTGATCGCGATGGGTCTTGCAATGATGCTAATTGCCATACTGCCGTTATCCGAAAAGGGCGTCATCATAGACAGCCGCACTGTAAGGAAAGAGTGGAAATTTTTATCGTTTAAATTTAGCACAAAGATCGATATAGAAAATGCCCTTACGGAGAAAGGGATGAGGGGTGAGATGCCGATTTTGATAGTAGAAGACGGGCAAAGCGGCAAAAATTTTACGCTCTCATTCCCATACGCACAGCAAGATATAAAATTTATCGAAGCAGAGATAAGAAAGAGGCGCTATAAGA
>NZ_CALHHT010000006.1 GCF_938031315.1 uncultured Campylobacter sp. | reverse complement strand
GGTCGCCTCGCTCTGGCGGGACTTCGCACCCGTTTATGACACGCTTTTTTGCGTGGGCGTCGTGTTTCAGACCTTTATTACGCTGCACGTCGTGTCTTTTTGGATCAAAAATAACGTCCAGATCGCGCACTCAAACCCCGCGTGGTTCATCCCGATCGTGGGCAATCTCTTTGTCCCGCTTGCAGCGCCCGCCGCGAGCGAGCTTGCGTGGTATTACTTTGCGATCGGGATATTTTTTTGGCCCGTGCTTTTTGCGGTTTTGTTTTACCGCATCATCTTTCACGATCAGATGCCGCAGAAATTTATCCCGACGCTTTTTATCGTGATCGCGCCGCCTGCGATGGCGTTTTTAGACTACGTCAAACTCACCGGCGGCTTTGACGTGACGGCAAAGATCATGCTCTACGTCACGCTATTTTTCGCGCTTCTCATCCTTTTTATGTTTAAAAGCTTTTTGCGGCTTAAATTTTTCCTCTCGTGGTGGGCGTTTACCTTCCCGACGGCTGCGGCTAGCATCGCGTTTTTACGAGCGTTTGAGTTTAACGGGATCAAATTTTTCTTGTTTGCGGGAGTTGCAGGTTTTGCCATCTTGTGTGTTTTTATAGGTATCGTGGGCTTTTACACGGTAAAAGCTATGCGGCGCGGCGAAATTTGCGTGCCTGAGGAGTGAAATTTCATGCGAGCTCGACTTAAAATTTTGGCAAGCGTAAAACAAGGCAGACTCGAACGCCGGCGGTAACGTGGCGAAATTTACATGCAGCTTTAAATTTGGAATTACGATAAATTTTAACCGAGCGGAATTCTATCGTCGCAGAAAGTTCGTCTAAATTTAAACTCGCCATGTGTTTTAGAGTTTAAATTTATGCGTCCCCGCGGCAAAGAGGCATAATGCGGACGCAAAATTTACGATCGAGGCAGCACCGATCTCGCGCCGTAGCGTTAAAATCAAATTTCGTAGCGATAAATCTTGCCGAAATTTTCATCCAAAGTGTAGCTAAACTCGCCGCCTGCGTAGTAGATCATCACGCCGTCGTCAAGCTCGAAGCGCTGATAGACGCGCAGCACAACCTCGTTTTCGCTGATGCCCTGGACATGGATAAAGATATCGCTCTTCCTGCCCGCGGTCATCGCCATTTGATAGAGCTGATTAAACAGCGCGTATTCGGCGCCTTTCTCGGGGTCTTCTTGCGATAAAAAGCCCTCCAGCACGCCCAGCATCTCCGCGCGAAATTCCGTCCTGGCGCGCGCATAGGCGTTTTGGATATTTTCGATCTGGTTGGTATCGAGTAAATTTAAAAGCGAATGTTTGCCCACGTAAAGCGTCACGCTCGATGTGATTTTGCCGTCCTTGTCGGTCACTAGTCGCAGAGCTTTCTCTACGCGCCACAAGGCCTCTTTTAGTTCGAGCCCGCTTTCAATTTCAATTTTCATCATAGATCCTTTATCAAGAATGCGGAATTTTAGCGTGAAATTTTAAATTTTAAAGACAAACTTCGCGATCAGATACGCCATATACAGCATCAAAACTCCCACTAGCGCGTCGATTATGCGCCATGCTCTGCTGCTTGCAAAAAGCTTCGAAAGCGCCCGCGAGCCGTAGCCCAAGCCGAAAAACCACGCAAACGATACAAACATAACCCCCGCGTAAAACCACGGCTTCTGGGCATCTGCGATCGTAGCGCCGAGCGAACCCACGACCACGACGGTGTCTAAATACACGTGCGGATTTAGAAGCGTCACCGCAAGGGCTTTGGCTACGACGGGCGCCAGCGGGCTATTTGCCGAGTTTTGGATCTTGGCAAAATGCGAGCCCTTATAGGCGCTAAAAAACGAGCTTAGCGCGTAGCAGAGCAGAAATATGATCCCGCCTATGCCTAAAATTTGGGTAATAAGCGAGCCCTGCTTAAGGGCGCCGCCGATTAAAAATATCCCTATGCCCGTAAATACGGCATCGCTTAGCGCGCAGACCGTGCAAACAGCCGCGACGTGGTTTTTTGCAAGACCTTGGGAGATGACGAAGATGTTTTGCGCGCCGATCGCGACGATGAGCGAGAGCATCAGCGCGGCTCCTTGCAATAAAATTCCGATCGGTAAGGAGTTCAAGGCCGCGCCTCTACCTGTTTTTACTTTCGCAGGCGGAGCTTTGCATCTCGGCATCAGAGTCAGCCGCTGCCACACTTTCGGGCGCAGCGTCAAGCTCATTATCGCCCGCAGAAAATTTAGACGCAGAATTCTCGGCGCCTATGAAATTTTCGCCCTCAGCGGCGTTATTTGAGGAAGCAGCATTATTCGACGTAGCGGAGCTTTGGGCATTTAAATTTGAAGCGCCCTTTAAATTCTGCGCGCCGTTTGAATTAGCGGCGCTATTAGAATTTTGCACGGCGAAATCCTGTGCCACGCCGAAATTCTCCGCGCCTAAATTTTCATCTAAATTTTGTGCGCCACAGGAATTTTCGCTGGAATTTTGCAAAGCGAAATTTTCATCGCGGAGGTTTTTGGCTTTAAAATTTTTACCGCTACCCGCGCTTTTTTTAGAGCCCTTAGCACCCTTGCGAGCTTTTGAAGCGGTTTGTTCTTCCTCAGAGCTTTGCGAAAGACCCGCTTTCTCGCGCAAAATTTTACTCAGCTCGTAGATCGAAATTTCAAACGAGCCCGGCAGCGTAGCCTCCGTGTCGCTGTAAAATCGTAAAAAATTAAAGCGATCCTGCGCCTGCGGCGCTTTTTTGAATACAAAATTTAAAAGCTCCGTTTTGTTTCTGCCCGCGACGAAGGTTTTGGTGCCTAAATTTGCGATATCCTTGTATTCGAAGCTCTCGGAATTTGCGCCGCGCACGATCGTCAGGGCGTCCTCGCCGATCTGCAAATAATTTTTCGCGCCGAGTCTGAGCGCGCAAAAAAACGCGCAAAATGCCGCCACTACGGAAGCAAAAAGCGCCGCGCCGCCAAAGCCCGCGTGGTAGCAATATCCGCTAGCGAGCGCCAAAATCGCCGACCCCGCCAGCGTCATAGCTACGGGCTTTTTATTCTCTTTTACTATCATCTTCCCTGCTTAATCAGTTGTCTTATATATTCATAAATTTTAAAATTTAGCGCATCCATTACCGAGTCTTTAGAGCCTGGATTTTTGATGCTTTGGTAGTTGAGATTAGTTACGTAATCCTTCCAAGCACCCTTGTTTTTAACGCTTATGTAGAGGCTAATCTGCGAGTCGTAGAAGTAGTCTCTGTAATAATCGTCGTCATACCAAGGATCATAACCAAACGGCATCCCCCAACCCACGCCCACGCCCGTATATCTGTAATATCTGCCAAATCCCATACCGAAGCTAAATCTCGGATTATCCCACGATCTGCGCGAAAAATCCGCCTTGCGGAAGTAGTTAAGATTGCCGCCGATTTGGACGTTCGCCGCGCTTTTATTTACGACCTTAAATCCGTCCGCACGCAGATGCTGAATCACTACCTGGGTTAAATTTGAATCCGTCGTCGAGGTATTGGTGAAATTTACGCTTATGAGTTTATCCTGCGGAAATTCCATAATGTGAAGTGGCTCGGAAGTGCGCACGATGCCGCTATTTACGGGCACGTTTTTAGAGCAACCTGTAAAAATCAAAAACGCCGAAATGACCAAAAAAAGTGAAATTTTATTTTTCAAGACGGATCCTTTCGCTTAAGATTTCAAATCCTAAATTTGAGTGATTGTAGCATAAATTTAAAATTTTAATGTCGGCAAAAAGCGATTTTTTGAAATAATCTAGTGGCGAATGGGCAAGAGTGGAATTTTTAAATAAAATTTTGCGCCGAGCGACCGCTAAATTTAAAGCCGCCGCTCGGTTGAAATTTCTGTAAAAGAGGCGGAATTTTAAATCGTAGGCGTTTAAAATTCCACAATCTTATAGGCTCACGCCGCGCGTAAGTACGCGCTTGCGATAAACATCCGAAACTCTGCTCGCGTCGCCCACGATTAGAGCGTTCGTGCAACAGATCGCCGCACAAATCGGAACCTTGCCCTCTGCGATGCGGTTTTGGCCGTATTTATGTAGCTCTTCGTGCGAAAACGTAGGCTCCGGTCCACCCGCGCACATAGTACACTTATCCATCGCGCCTTTGATACCGAAAGCTCCGTCTCTAGGGAATTGCGGAGCGCCAAACGGACACGCGTAAAGGCAGTATCCGCAGCCGATACATTTATCTTTATCGTGTAAAACGACGCCGTCGGTTCTGATATAGAAGCATTGAACCGGGCAAACTTGCGCGCAAGGCGCATCGGTGCAGTGCTGGCAAGCGATAGAGCTTGAAACCTCCTGCCCCTCTATGCCTTCGTTTAAAGTAATAACCTTGCGCCTATTGATCTGCACGGGAACCTCGTGAGCCGAGCTGCAGGCTACCTGGCAACCATAGCAAGCGATGCAACGCTCGACATCGACGTAAAATTTTAATCTTGCCGGCATTTTATCTCCTTATGCTCTTTCTAGTCTGCAAAGACCGGCGTTAAATTCCGAAATTTGCGTATTTATGTCAAAGCCGTAGTTTGTAATCGTATTTGAACTCTCGCCTCTAATATATGGCTTAGTACCCTCAGGATAGCGCTCGCTTAGATCCTCGCCCTGGAAAATTCCCGCGAAGTTATACGGCATAACAATACGATCGGGCGTAACGGCGTGCGAATAGATGCACTTAACCTTAATCTTAGTGCCTTGCGGCGAATGAATCCACATCATCTCGCCATCTTTGATACCTTTATCAGCGGCAAGCTTAGGATTTACATGCGCAAACATCTCCGGAGTAATCGCCGAAAGATACTTGCTCGTTCGCTCAATCATGCCCGCGCCGCTTAAATTTACGAGCCTTAGCGAGCTTACGATGGTAGGAAAATCCTTGCTCCAATCCTGCTTTTTCTGCTCGGAGATAAATCTCGTAAAGACGCGGAAATTTCGTTTTTGATCCGCAAAGGTCGGATATTTCTCTACCAAATCCCATCTAGGCGAGTGGATCGGTTCGCGATGCTTTGGAATTTGATCCGCAAACTGCCAAACCTTGGCTCTGGCTCTTGCGTTTCCGCAAGGACAAATTCCAAACTCTCGGCATTTTTTAGCGATAATGCCACTATAATCTGTGCTCCACGTAGGTCCCATCTTGGCTTTTTCATCCTCGCTTAGCGTAATGCCTAAAACCTGTTCGATATTTGCTTTTGTAATCTCCGCATGACCGCCTTGAATTTTTGATCCCGGAAGGGTAATGCTCTCGTCGGCTAGCTGCGAAACGCCGTCGTGCTCTAAGCCGAAGCGGTTTCTAAAGCCCATACCGCCGTCGGCATAAGGCTTAGTTACATCGTAAAGAATCGGCGTGCCCGGGTGTTGCGTATCCCAGCAAGGCCATGGAAGTCCGTAGTATTCGCCCTCTACTTCTCCGCCTATGCCGCGCAAAGTATCGGGATCAAATAGATGCCAATTTTTCTGTTGTCTGCGAAATCTAGCTGCGGTACGACCGTTATTTCCAATACTTTGAGTATTGCGTGCGATCTCATCGGTAGCGTCGTCAGGCCAAACAAAATCGTCTTTAACCTGCTTAAGCTCACCGTCAACGATGCCCATCTTCATGCCGCGAACATATTCGTCGTAAAAGCCGAATTTTTTCGCGAATAAAAACATTACTTCTTGATCTTCTTTGCTCTCAAATAGCGGCTTAACAATCTGAGTTCTCCACTGACCGCTACGGTTTGTAGCGCTTAGATGACCTTCGCTCTCAAACTGCGTAGCTACCGGCAAAACATAAATTCCATCCGGTCTATCGTTTAGAATCGCTACTTCGTTTAAAAACGGCTCGGCGACTACCAGCATATCGATCTTACCTAATGCTTCTTGAGTCTCGCGAACATGAGCCATAGAAGTAATTCCTGTGCCTTGCACCCAAAGAACGCGGACATTGCCACTACTTAAAACGGGCTCGTTTTTCAAAACGCCCTGCCACCATTTAGATAGCGAAAAGCCCTTTTCGTTGCGCCAATTTATCGTATCTTGCTCGATGCTCGGATCGTAGTGAAAATACTCGGTAAAATTCGTACCAGGCACTTTTTCACCCTGCTTTTCGTGCGGCTGCTTAGTAGAGACGGCAAATCTTTTAATAAACTGCTCGTAATCTACGCCCCAGCCCTTGCAGAAGTGCTTCCAAGCGTTATCGGCTAGCCCGTAATACGCAGGCAAGCTATCCGAGAGATTGCACATATCGGTAGCACCCTGAACATTATCGTGACCTCTAAGGATGTTGCAGCCACCGCCTGGCTTGCCCATATTGCCTAGTATGAGCTGCAAAAGAGCCAAAATTCTAGTATTTGAACTTCCGATCGAGTGCTGTGTAATGCCTAAAGCCCAGCATAAAGTAGCGGGCTTTGTAGTAGCGAACATCCTCGTAAATTCTATCAGCTCCTCTTCTTTGCAGCCGGTAACATTGGCTACCTCTTTAGGATCCCACTTCTCAGCTTCCGCCTTGATCTCATCTACGGCGTAGGTTCTGGTTTTTATTACTTCTTTATCTTCCCAGCCGTTTTTGAAGATTAGATGCAGCATTCCGTACACAAACGCTATATCGGTTCCCGGACGAATTCTAATATACATATCGGCCTTAGCCGCAGTTCTAGTAAAATTTGGATCGACGACGACGATTTTTGCGCCGTTTCTATCGCGAGCTTGAAGAGCATGTTTCATAGCTCCCACTGGATTTGCAACCGCGGAATTCGCACCTATGAAAAGGATCATTTTAGAATTTTTCGCCATATCGCCTACGTGATTTGTCATAGCTCCATAACCCCAAGTATTCGCCACACCGGCGACTGTTGCGCTATGTCAAATTCTGGCTACGTGGTCGTTGCTGTTTGTACCCCAAAAGGCTGCAAATTTTCTAAAATAATATGCCTGCTCGTTGCAAAATTTAGCCGAACCCAGAAATACCACACTATCTGGGCCGTCCTCTTTGCGGACTTGAAGCATTTTATCGCCGATTTCATCAACGGCTTGCTCCCAACTTATGCGCTCCCACTTGCCACCAACCTTTTTGAGCGGATATTTAAGACGCATTTTAGATTTGGTTAGATCGATTTGATCGATTCCCTTACAGCAGTGACTGCCCTGCGAGATCGGGTGATCTACTGCCATATCTTGGCGAATCCAGGTATTGGTGCTCTCATCCACTTGAGCCTCAATACCGCAGCCTACGGAACAGATCGAACATATCGTTCGCTTCATAACGGAACCTGGAAATGGGTTTTTGATCTCTTGCTCAGTAGCAGCTCTTAGCGTATTATTTTCGCCAAACGCAGCTACGCTGCTCGCTCCTAAAGCGGCGAGTTTCAAAAACGATCTCCTTCCGATCGCATTCTCACTCATGAAAATTCTCCTAGTAAGCTACTTTATAGTATTTTTTCCACGCTTCACTCTCCCAGTAAAGCACCTCTTTTTTCGGTGATTTGCCACGAACGGTATCGCCGTAATCCTGCTCGCTTTTCGCTAGAGCCTGAGATGCGGCAATGCCCACGGCGCCTACCGCGCCGATTTTTAGAGATTTTTTAAGAAAATCTCTGCGTTTGTTCTCCATGGTTTTCCTTTGTGAAGAAATCGCTTTAAATCTTTTATTGTAGTAACGCCTGTTACAGGATTTAAGTCTAATGAATTATAACGAAAAGGCAGTGAGATGGAAATTAAATTTTAAGTTACTTTTTAAATTTTATTTAAAATTCAAAATATAAAGTTCTAACTAAAAAACTACTCGCAAAACTAGAGTTTGCGAGTTTAAAATTTAACCGAAATTCTGCTTTTGCGTTAAGATTTCCGTTAAAAATTTTATTTATCAATCCAGATTAAAAATATCTTCCGGATTGGTAAATTTATTTTGATAGCCGCCTTTTTTGATCGCTTCTTTAACGACGCTACGATCTTTCTTTTGCGGAGCAGCAAGCGCTAAAAGCGAGCGTTCAAGCGCAAAAAAGCTTCTCATTAGTGCGCCTAATGATTTGAAAAAATCCGCCCGCACATGCCCGCACAAAAGCTCGCTAAACTCATCCACAAAGCTGTTGGTGACATTCGTAAAAAGCTCTAACGCCAGCGTTTCGCCGTCTTGCGCACCGATGAAATTTTTAGCATATTGCGCGCTCGCAGTATTTTTACCATCCTGCGGGCCTGTAAAATTTTTACTGCCATGCAAATCTACAGAATTTTTTCTGTCTTGCGCCGTCAAGCTCGCGCTATTCGTAAAATTTTGCTCGTTTGCCACGGAATTTTGTCCGTTTAAAACTGCGCTATGTTTTGCAGCCGCGTCGCGCAGCAGAGTCGAATGCAGGTAAAAAATAAATCCCACATAATCCTCGCACTCCTTGCAAAGCTCCATATTGCGGCGAAATTTACTCTTTTTTAGCACGTCGATTACCGCGACACGCATACGCCCATCGTCGCGTCCCTCGTCGTAGAAGCTCGCACTCATCGGCACGTTGGCGTATGAAAAATCAAAAAGCACGGAATTTTGCTCGCTTTTAAACGCTGCAAAATCGAATTTCGCCAAATTTTGAAATTCCGCCTCATCGCTAGGCACAATGGGCGAGCTGCGTAAAAACTCCAGCTGTTCCTTCCAGCGCTTAAATTTCGCATCCGTTTCATAGAAAAAAAACGGAATTGCAAAAAATTCGTAGTAGTAGCTTCTTGCTTGAAGTAGATTCGCATCCATTACATTGCCCCTTTTCTAGCATCTTCTATCTGCTTTTTTATCATTATTTTCGCCTTGCAATCGCCGCAGCAAAAAAGAGTCTTCATCTTTTCAGGCTCGTTTGCAAAATGCGCACCCATCATATCCGCGATCTTCATCACGGCTTTGCTCGTCGCGAATTCCTTACCGCACTCGATGCACTTAAAAAGCTCGTCTTTAGCTAGCATTTTGTAATTAAAAAATCCCGGCTCAAGCTCCACGCCGCAAGGCTCAAGCTCGATCGTATCCTTTTCGGCGCAGCTTAGCACGCAGTAGTTACACGTCGTGCAAAGCGAGGCGTTAAATTTAATCGAATTGTCGCTGTTATCGGCATACAGCGCGCCGGTATTACAGGCGCCCACGCAGCTAAGGCAGAGCGTGCAACTTGCTTCGTTTATGCTTACTTTGCCAAATTTTAGCAACTCTCCGCTTTTTACGACGCCGAAGCTACCATCGCCAACCATCGCGCTTACGCGTTTGGAAAAAATTTCTTTCTTGCTAAGACCCTGCTCGTTTAAGCTAAACGCCCAGGGCTGAGAGCTTTGCGCCTGCTTTAGCGCCTCTTGTAGCTCGGCTAAATTTCGCGCTAAAAATACCGCGTCCTTGCCGTAGATCGCGCGCGAAATTCCATTGATAAGCTCCACCGCTTCGCGCGTGCTCTCGCCCACGTCTGCGCCGTAAACGATCACGCTCGAGCCGCTTTCTTGCATCGCGCTTAGCAAATTTGCCTCATCTATTTGCTTGCTTCCAAAAATTCCAAACGGTAGCACGCCGCATGGAAGCTGCACTGCAGGTGCGGATGCGATTTCGCTCTCTGCGATGAGAAGCGGAATTTTGCCTGCATAGAGCTTTGCGATCTCGCCAAATACTCTTTGGGGCAGCTTGGCAAATTTCAGCGCGCCGCTAGGGCAGACGCTCACGCATTCGCCGCAGCCTATGCAGTCGATGTGCGAAAACACGAGCTCGCGCTTTTCGTCGTTTTTCAAAATCGCAACGGTGGGGCAGACTTCGACGCATTTTGCGCACAGATCGTTTCGCCTGCCCTGATACTGGCAGATCGCGGGATCGAAAATCGTAGAATTTCGGTAGCGATAAACGGGGCTTTTGCTTTGCAAAATTTCTAAAATTTCACCGTCTTTTAGCCCCGAAATTTCATAGCAGCCGCTTTGGCGCAGCTGATATGCCTGCGCGCCGCGCACCAAGAAAAAATCGCTTTGTACTTCAAACTCGCCCTCTTTGCCCGAAATGCTTACGCTAAGATCGCCGATCTCGCCGTAAACGAACTTTATCTCGTCTCTGCTTAGCGCAATCACCTTAAATCCGTGCTGCTTTAATAGCGCCACGAGTTCCTCTTGCGGCTCGTCACAGGCAAGGATGACGTTTTTGCCCACAGGCTTTTGATGATCGCTATACAGCGCGCCGTCAAAGGCAGCAGCGGCGGCTTCGTATAAAATATCTACGTTTTGCGCGATTACCAGCGGTTCGTCTTTGGTATTTGCGATATAAAAATTTATCTGCGGCGCGTAAATTTGAGCCTTTAATTTAGGCGAGTTGGCGACGATAAATTCCTCGTTTTTCGCCCCCTCTTCATCGCCGCAAATTTCGATGCCGTCGCTTAAAACCACATCGGAAAACCCGGCGCTATAAAATCCAAAATCTTTCATAATCTATCCTAATTGATAAAATTAAGCCCCTTTTACTCTTAATTTATAAATTTTTCGTAAATTTAGCGCCGCTCGCTTTTTTATAAAAATGAAATGCTCTTGGGCGCAGAGGATAAATCAATCTAAATATAATTTATAATATAAATTTAAATTACGCTATACCTGGTTTAAGGTGTATTAAACCTATGTTTAAATATAATCAAAAAATAATCCAAATTTCTTTTTAAAGGATTGCAAAATGAAGCGAGTGGGAATTCTACTATCTTTTGTAGTGATGGGTTCTTTGTACGGAGCGGAAACCGTAACCATAAATGCAGATACTCCGAAATCTCAATACGAGCCGTATCTGGAGATGGATGCGGTTATGAATGGGTACTGTAATTTCAATGCCGGTAAAAAAACCAATAATTTCTCCGGCAATACGCTCATTTGGAACGGTACGCCGCCAAATATCGATGATGGCAAAGGCCTATTCATCTACGGCGGATTGGCTGCCGAAATGGTACCCGGCAAATTACACTCCAACGATAATAAGGTCTTTATAAACGGCGGCGGCGGTATCCAGATGGTCTATGGGGGCTCTGCGGAAGTAGGCGGCAGGGCCGAGCGAAACAGCGTCGTAATCGACGGAGCCAATACCAGAATAGTTCAAGTCGTCTACGGCGGCTACACCAACGGCAACACTCTTGCTTCAAATTCCGTCTTAATTAAAAACGGCAGGATCGAAGGAAACGTCATCGGCGGGTATTCCACCAGGGGCGATGATATAACGAAAAACGAAGTGACGATCGAAGGCGGCGTTATCGAAAAAGACGTCAGAGGCGCTTACTCCGACGGCAGAGGCAATGTGCACGGAAATATCGTAACCATCAGAGGCGGCGAGATACGAGGCACCATATACGGCGGCAAGTCAAATTCCTTAGTAGCGATCGATAACATCGTAAATTTAGATGCAAGCGAGCTAAATTTAAATACGATAGTCGGCGGTTACGGCAACCGAAATAACTTCAACGACTCGGTCAAAGGAAACACGCTAAACGTCCGCGGAAAAAATATAAACGCGGGTAATATTTTAAATTTCGAAAAGATAAATTTTTACCTGCCGAGCGATATTAGAGCGAACGACGTCGTGTTAAATTTAAGCGGAAGAACCAAATGGGGCTACATCACGAGCGATAAAAAGACCGATCTGAATATAGCCAAACTCGCCGTTACTATGGGCGGGCAGAGCAATAATCTAAATAAAAACGACAAGATCGTCCTGCTAAAAAATCCTCAAGGCATAATCTATCCTGCGGAAATGACGAACCATAAGGAAAATCTGCAAGCTATGGCGGGAATTTCTACGATATATGAGTTCGGTCTGCAAAAAGACGGCGAGGAGCAAGCCAGCGAAGGCAAGGAGCTATACGCGGTGGTGCGAAGCAAGGTTACTCCACTAACGCCGCTGGAGCCATCCGAGCCTATAGGCGATAATCAGGGCGGAGGCGTAAATAACGCAAAAAGGCTGATCGATACCGTCCAGAAAAGCATCCTAGAGCCTACCGCAGGAGCGATGGCTTTGATCGGACAGAGCTTTGATGCCCTATCAAATTCCAATCTAAGCAGCGACGGCGCGGGCGGCGCGGTGCTAAGCGGAATGAAAGCTTCGGATATGAGGCTGGAATCGGGTTCGCACGTGGATGTCAGATCAGCCTCATTTGCGCTAGGTTTAGCGAAGGAATTTGACTCTTTGCTTACCTCGCTCTTTATGGAATTCGGCGGCGGCAGATACGATACATTCAACGAATTCGGCGGCACTTTTAACGGAAACTACATATCCGATATCAGAGGAAGCGGCCATATGAGATATTACGGCGCGGGCGTTTTGGGCAAGCTTGATCTGCCTAGCGATTTTTACGTCGAAGCCTCCGCAAAGATCGGCAGGATCAAAACGGATTACAAAGCCGTGCTACCGGACGGTACGGAAGCAAGCTACGACGTTAACAGAAACTACTACGGCGCGCACGCAGGAATTGGCAAGGTATTTGAGATAAGCGACGCTTCGGACCTAGATCTTTACGCGAAGCTCTTTTTTACCAGAGTGGGCAAAAAGCAGGTCGAGATAAATTCCGAAAGCATACTTTTAAAACAGAGCGACTCCTTAAGAACGAAACTCGGATTTAAGTACTCCTACGAGCTGGGGCAAAGCCTGGATCTTTTCGGCGGGCTTGCTTATGAGCGGGAATTGGACGGTAAGGCAAAGGGTTTAAATTTAGCCTACGGTACGGACATCGCTTCGCCTTCGATGAAGGGCAATACCGGCATTGCGGAGGTTGGAGCGAAGCTAAAAAATCTAGGAAATTTTGAAGCCGCAGCTAAATTTGAAGGTATGGTAGGCAAGCGAAAAGGACTTAGCGCAGGACTAAACTTAGAATATAAATTTTAACCTCACAAAAAGTGTCCGCCAAAACTCGGCGTATTAAATTTATAGCTTACGCAAGAGGCTTGCTTAAAATTTTAAAAACGCAGCAAAGCCTCTGCGCGCGGGGCGATCTTTCAAAATAAAGTTTTGCAAAAGCTTATTTTGCTAAAATCGCCTAAATTTTAAGGCATCGGGGTCGCAATGCAACGAATCAAACTACCAAAAATCGACAAAATCGCAAACGCGCGGGAGTTTCAAAACTGTCTCCGCCCGCAAATCATCAAAATCGCGCAAGAGCTCATCCGGCAGGAGCGCGAAAAGGCGCTGCAAGGAGGCGCGGTCGCAAGCGAAAGCGAGATCATCGCGCGCATCAAATCGCGCTACGAAAAATTTCAAAATCTAAGCCTCAAACCGCTTATTAACGCAACCGGCGTCGTACTACACACAAACCTCGGCCGCAGCGTTATCAGCGCCGAAATTTTAGCCCGCGCGCAAAAGATCATCACCTCATATTCAAATTTAGAATACGACCTATCCGAGGGGGCGCGCGGCAACAGATACGACTACATAGCGCTTTTGTGCAGCGAGCTCTTCGGCGCGCAGGACGCACTCGTGGTAAATAACAACGCTGCGGCGGTCTTTTTGGTGCTAAATACCTTCGCACGCGGACGCGAAGTGGTGGTAAGCCGCGGCGAGCTAGTCGAGATCGGCGGGAGCTTTCGAGTAAGCGAAGTGATGGCAAACTCGGGCGCAAAGCTCGTAGAGATCGGCACTACGAACAAAACCAAGCCGGACGATTACGAAGAAGCGATCAATGAAAACACGGCGATCTTGATGAAGGTGCACCGCTCAAATTTTAAAATTTCAGGCTTTAGCTCTAGCGTAAGTGCTGCGGAAGTAGCGGCTCTCGCACGTCGCGCCTCACAGGCAAAGAGAGAATTTTTAGCGCTTAGAGCGGCAAGCTTTAAAAATTTAGCAGATCTTTGCGGCGGCTCTTCGGATTCGGCGGGCGAAATTTTAAATTCCGCGGCGAATGATTTAAGCT
>NZ_CALHHT010000005.1 GCF_938031315.1 uncultured Campylobacter sp. | reverse complement strand
GCCTATATAAACGACAACCTCGTAGTGTTGGCATACGGCGTCATCGATCACGCCTTGGAAGTGCCGTTTAAGACGCTGGGCTCGACGGAATTTATCGGCGTGGGCGTTTCAAAGGGCAACAAGGAGCTGCTTGAGCTGGTAAACGCAGAACTCATCAAGCTAAGCAAAGAGGGCTTTTTCAAAAAGGCCTACAGCAATACTTTCGAGCCGTTTTATCGCGGCTTGGTAGATAAAAAATACTTTCTACTCGACGAAATTTACAGCCTTTTATAAATACTCGGCGGGTTTTCAAAAACCCGCCAAATTTCAAAAATTCTTTAAAATTCCATTTAATTGCGCGCTTTTTCAAATAATAAATTCGATTTTTAATAAAATTTAGCCATTTTTGCCTTATTTTTGCTAGAATGCCGTTGGGATTTAACGATAAAGGAGAGGGGATGAGAGTACTTATCGCTATATTTGTGCTTTGCGCGGGGCTTTTTGCAAACAGCCTTGAAGAGATCAGACAAAGCGGCGTTATCCGTATCGGCGTTCGCGACGGACATCCACCGCTTTGCGAGTCCATTAACGGAAGATTTGAAGGGTTTGAAATAAATTTAGCCTATGCGATCGCCAAAGATATATTCGGCAAAAAAGAGGGCAAGGTAGAGTTTGTCTCTCTAAGCGTAAATGATAGAATTCCATTTTTAGAAACGAATAAAGTAGATCTGGTAATCGGTCTATTTAGTATCACCGCCGAGCGCAAGAGAAAGATCGATTTCTCGCTTCCGTATTTTTCCGTAAATTTAGGGGTTCTGACGCGTAAAGCGGACGGCTTCACCGACATGGCGCAGCTTCACGATAAAAAGATCATCTTTGAGGGCAACGCGACCGTAGCGGAGAAATTTTTCAAACAAAAGGGGTTTACCAATATCGGCCATTGCGTTTCTGCCAAAGAGTGCTACCAGATGGTTCGCAGCGGCGATGCCGACGGCTATATCAACGACAATCTCATAGTGCTCGCCTACTCCGTCATCGACGATATATTAGAGGTGCCGTTTAAAAATTTAGGGCCGAGCGATTTTATAGGCATCGGC
>NZ_CALHHT010000004.1 GCF_938031315.1 uncultured Campylobacter sp. | reverse complement strand
GAGTACGAGCGCCATATACGAGAACCACGTACTGGAGCTCGATGCGAAGCTATCGATGTGCGGCGAGGTCGTGGTTTTCACGCGCTAAATTTACGCGGGCAAAGGAAGCGAATGGGCGCTCACAGGCGACTAAAATTTGAGTCTTTCAAAAAAAAGGAAGCGAGCGACGTCCACGAACGGCTAAAATTTAAGTTCAGCAAGTATGGGCACAACGCTTATCGCATATCCAAAAAATCTGCGTCCTAATCAAGCAATCTAGTAGGTTTCCTGCGCGTCGCGTCAAATCACTTAAAATAATTTCTGCTTTGCGTAGCCGCCGCTTTCAGCGCCTTACTGGAGCAAAATCTCCACACATCGTTGATGTGTGGATAATTGAATTTTTTCCATTACTCTGCTGCCATCACTTCGTTTATGGCGCCCAAGAATTCACTCTCGCCAACGCTTGCTAGTTGAAATTCATCTAAATTTTAAAGCAGAATTTCGCCACAGAATTTTATGGAATTTCGCTGCCGCAAATCTCACAATCGATAAAATTCTATCGATTTACGCTCTTAAATTTACTCAAATCGCCGCCTGTTTTATAAAATTCTTCAGCGTCGATCATAGTGCCGTCGGGCAGCTTACAAACGGTGTAATCCACGCCGTTGCCGTCTTTGCGGACGATCAGCTCGCCGCCGTTTTTGATACAAAAATCCCCCGCAGCGCTAGCCTCTGCGCTCACCGAAGCGAAAGCGCCAACCGCAAGCGCTACTGCAAAAAATCTCTTAAAACTCATTTAAATCCTTTCGTTTAATTTTGCTTGTTTTTAGGGTTAAGCTTAAATTTAGGCGCTAGATACGCTAAACCTGCGCCTACATAAATAAACCGCCTTCCATCCTCGAACACCGATAATAGCGTTTTAGATATTAAATCCTACCTATAAATCCCATCAGCGCCAAGTCCCGCTCGCCGCTGCAAAATCGAAGCCATCAGACTTCATCCAATGCAAAATTTTAACATCATAAAATTTTGTCTTCAATAAAATTCTAGCGGCAAAATCCAAGCCGAATCAAAGCTATTTCTGCCGTAAAATACCGGCTATAAAAGCGAGGACTATGGCAAATACTAGCTCAGCGACAAGGTAAGCGCGGATCCTAAACAATCTCGTCTATAAGCGCGAGCCGCGCTCAACCCCCCTAAATTTAACCGCCGCTAGCCGTTTTTGCGCGCAAACTCGCTCATAAAAGCGACTAGTTTTTCAACGTCTTCGTGGCTTATCGCGTTGTA
>NZ_CALHHT010000003.1 GCF_938031315.1 uncultured Campylobacter sp. | reverse complement strand
GGGATTTGAGCTTGGTGTAGAGGTAGCAGCGCCCCGCCTGCCCCTTGCGACCGACGCGCCCTCGCAGCTGATGAAGCGACGCGAGCCTCATCCGCTCGGCGCCTACGATTAGGATGCTAAATTTTGCAAAGCGTTTTTGAAACGACTAGATAAAATGCTAAAAATTATAAAAGAGCGAATGATAACAAAGCGCAGTTTATAATACAAAATAATTTATCAGAATAATATTTTTTGACTTTTTGTTATTTTATCAAAACTAGTAGCTATTGCAATCTCATAAGAAGCCAAATTTAGATTTTTTCTAAATTTGGCCTAAAATTTTAATCTTCTTCTTTTGCGATTCCGTCTTTTGCAAAGGCTTGCATAAAGCGTAGGATTCTGGCTTTTTCTTCATCGTTTATTTTGGCAAATGTCTGCATAGCGGTTAAATATGCATCCCATTCGTTCATCAAATGCTCTTTTGGTTTATGAGCCGCGTGACATGAGCTGCAAGTATCATAATAAACAAGCTCGGCCTCTTCCCATGAGGCGTAGCTATTTTCATTTAATTTTTTGCTGTCTATTAGGTACTGCGCCTTTGGTTTTGCCTCTTGATTTTTAAGCATCAAAAAGGTTATCAACGGATCTTTTTTGTAGGCTAAGATATTTTTGTTATCCGTAACCTCTCCGCTAACTTCGATAAGCGATAAATCACCCTCTTGCTTTATAAATTTTACGGGCGTACCTTCGTAAATTTCGCCTACGACCTCTTTGGTTTTAGGATCAAGCAAATCGGCCTTGATATCAAAGATAAACATATCTTTTGCAAAAACAAAATTTGCCAATACTGCCGCTAAAAATAGAATTTTTCTCATTTATGCTCCTTTTATTATCGGTGTTTTAATGCCGGCATAAGCCTTGGCATCAACTTTTTTGATAGCCACCAAGCAAGTATTTATAGAAGTCGCTTGGGCCATAGTCGAAGTAGGTCTTGAGCTGGTTAATATATTTACGTGTCCAGCATTACATCTTGGATTTTCATCTGTTAAATTTTCAGGATCATACCAAGCGCCTTCGCTTATCGACACGACGCCCTTCATAATGTCTTTGCTTACTACGGCTCCTGCCAGGATTCTACCCCTGTCATTATAGACTTCAACCGTATCACCGTCTTTTATGCCAAATTTCTTAGCATCTTCATCGTTTATAAGCACTGGCTCTCTATTTCCTACTTTATATGCTTTTCTTACAAAAGAGTTATCGAGCTGAGAGTGGATGCGATATTTTGGGTGCGGACTTAGCAGATGAAGCGGATGTTTCTTTGCAAGTTCGCTATTGCCAAGCCATTCTG
>NZ_CALHHT010000002.1 GCF_938031315.1 uncultured Campylobacter sp. | reverse complement strand
CATCCCGATGCCGACCATATCGGCGGGATGGCAGAACTTATCGCCGACGCTGATATCAAATCCATCTGGGCGCCAAACGCCACAAACAACACCGAGACGTTCAGGAACTTTTTGAGTGCCATTGACAAAAAGGGCCTCACCATCACGCAGGCCACCTCCGGCACAACCATCGCAAAAACCGACCAATACTCCATCGATATTCTGTGGCCGCCTTCGTCCGCTCATTTCGACAACACCAACGACTATTCAATCATCATTAAACTGACCGTTGGCGAGAAGACCTTCCTATTCACGGGCGACGCTCCCGCAGCTTTAATCAATCAGGCTGTCGAAGACCACATTGACGTGTTAAAGGTATCGCATCATGGATCACGCACCGGCACCACAAAGAAGCTTGCCGCCAAACTCTCACCCGACTATGCCGTCATGTCATATGCCATCGGCAACGACTACGGGCACCCGAGCCCCAAGACCTTGAGCAGGGTGACCTCGCTGGGCATGGCGGTGGCACGCACCGACACGGAGGGCAGCATCGCGGTCTCCTCGGGTGACGACGGGCGAATCGGGGTGCGTCGCTGGCGTGGCTGATGTCGGGGCCAGCTGGCATGCTGGGCGCGTGAACAGTTTCGGACGCACCCTGCTCGTCACCGGTTCGGAATCGCTGCTGGCCGCTCGTGCCATCGACGGCAGGCGCCGGGCCGCCCTGGCGGAGGAACCCGACGCCGAGGTCAACCGGGTCTGTGGGGCGGAACTAGCCGATTCCATGCTCTCGGAGGTGACGGGGGGTTCCCTGTTCTCGAACCACATCGTCGCCATCATCGACGACGCAGCTAAAAGCGTTAAATAGCGAGTGCTTGGCGCCGACGTTGGTGATGATCTGATCGGGTCTGTAATTTAGGTCGTTGTCGCGCTTTAGCTTTTGAGCGATTAAATTTAAAATTTCTGGCGTACCGCGGACTGGAGTGTATTTGCCGCAGCCCTTAGCCATCGCCTCGATGACCGCCTTTTTAGCGACTTCTGCAGTATCGAAATCAGGCTCGCCCGCACTTAGAATGACGACGTCTTGCCCTCGTGCTCTCATCTGCTTAGCTTGCGTGCTGATTGCTATCGTGATGCTCTCTGTGAGCATTTTTACGCGATTTGAAAGTAACATCTCTCCCCCCTTTATTTTAATGATTTCAGATACTCTTCGTAGAATTTATTTAGATCCTCGTCCATTGTGGCGATATCTTTTCTGCCGCTGCAGATGCACTCTTCCAAAATTTCGATACGCTTGATGAGATATTTGATAAGCTCTTGGCTGATATCGGGAATTTTATTATGCGCTAAAGGATCGCTCTCGCAGCTGCCTAAAATTCTAGCGGGCACGCCCACGGCGGTGCAGTTTGGCGCGACATCCTTTACGACGACGGAATTTGCGCCGATTTTGGAATTTTCGCCGATGGTGATGTTGCCTAATACTTTGGCTCCTGCACCAACTACGACGCCGTTTTGCAGCGTCGGATGGCGCTTGCCGTGCTCTAAGCTCACGCCGCCGAGAGTGACGCCCTGATAGATCAGACAGTTATCGCCGATGGTCGCCGTTTCTCCGATGACAAGCCCCGTGGCGTGGTCGAAAAATACGCCCGAGCCGATACGTGCGCCCGGGTTTATATCTACGGCGGTGATTATACGAGTAAGTCCGCTGATCGCGCGAGCTACAAGCTTAAAACCTCGCTCGTAGAAAAAGTGCGCGAAACGGTAATTTATCAGCGCCCAGACGCCTGGATAGCAGAAAAATATCTCAAATACGCTGTTGCATGCAGGGTCTTGGCGCAAGGGCTCGGTGAAGTCCCGTTTTAAAATTTGCCAAAAACTCATTTTATCGTCTTTAAGTAGCTATTGTCGTTTAAAAACAGATATAGCTCGCCCAGGATATGCTTTTTCTCTTTTGCGTCTATGAGGTCAGATTTTTCGATCCGCTCGTTTAGGCTTTCGCGGATATCTACTACGTCGTAGTCCATATCCTCCAAGATGTCGATGACCGATTGCGATTCGATGAAATCCTTGATCTCAAAGCCGCCGTCATCGCGCAAGATCACGGTTGCTTCGGTGGGGTGCGCAAAGAGGTTGTGGCTCATGCCAAGTACCTCCTGATAGGCCCCGACAAGGAAAAAGCCCAAGAAGTACTCCTCTTTTTCAGGATCGAAATCGTGCAAAAATAGCGGATTTTTTTGACTGTCGAATTCTATCTCGCCGTCGCTATCGCAGGTGATATCCCAGATCGACGCCGATAGCGTGGCGCGCTCATCCAGCCTCTCTAGCGGCATGATCGGGAAGTGCTGCTTGATGCCCCAAAAATCGGGCAGGCTTTGAAAGATCGAGAAATTTACCAAATAGCGCTCTTGGGCGTTGCCTAGGGAGTTTAAGAAATTGCTGTATTCTTGCTTGTTGCCTAAAATTCCATACGCCTTTCGCATTATTAGATGAACCAAAATTTCGCCGTTTGAGCGGTCGATCAGATCGACATATCCCAGATCAAAAAGGGTAAGCACGCTCTCCATGTGCGACATGGCGTCGTGCAGATACTCTAGCGCGTTGGAGGGTTTTAGAGTTTTATACAGATCGTATAGCTCGGCGACTACCGGCGGATTATCCTTTTTTAGGGCGAGCTTCTCTTCGGCGTATTCTTGGGTAAAAAGCTCCAAAATCGGCGCTACGAGCACCGCGTGGCTGGCGGCTACGTATCTGCCGCTCTCGATAAAAATATCGGGCTCCGCCTCTTTTTTATCCTGTGCGATCGATTTGAGCAAAAAGACCACGTCGTTGGCGTATTCTTTTAGCGTATAGTTGCGGCTGGAGCTTTCTTTGGCTTGGGAGTATTCGATAGCAAGACCTCCGCCTAAATTTATGGATTTTAAATTTTTCGCGCCCATTTTGCGTAGCTCGGTATAGATGTTGCCCGCCTCGATGAGGGCCTTTTTGAGCGGATGGATCTCTGTAATCTGTGAGCCGATATGAAAGTGGATCATCGTAAACTGCTCGATGAGGTCGTTTTTCTTGAGCAAATTTATCGCCTCTATAAGCTCGGTCGAGGTAAGGCCGAATTTAGAATTTATCCCGCCGCTTTTCGCCCACATGCCGCTTCCGGAGTTGTGCAGCCTGATGCGAAGCCCGATGAATGGCTTTGGCACGAATCGCTCCTTAGCCGTTTCGATGATGGTTTCAAGCTCGTTTAGCCCCTCGATCGTAAGCGTTACGTTATGCCCCATCTCTGCGGCGATGAAGCCGATATTGATGAGCTCCTTATCTTTAAAACCGTTTACGGTAATCGGCGCGCCGTAGTTATTATACGCCATCGCTAGCAGCAGTTCGGGCTTGCTGCCGGCTTCGAGCCCGTATCCGTAAGGCTCGCCGATATCGACTAAATTTTTAACGAAGCCCGGGAATTGATTTACTTTAAGCGGATAGACGGCGTGGAATTTTCCCTTGTAATCAAACTCCTTAATAGCGCGGTTAAAATTTGAGTAAATTTCGACGATCTGCTTTTTGATGAGGTGCGGGAAGCGCAGCAGTATCGGGCCTCGCACGCCGTCTGCGCGGATCTCTTTTATGATATCCACCAAAGGCTGCTTGAAATCGGAGTTTAGGCATAGTTTGCCGCCGTCTATCGTGAAGTTGGAATTTCCCCAAATATTTAGTCCGTAATCGCTCATGCTCTATCCTTAAAAAATGCTTCGACCTCTTTAAATTTGATCGCAAAGGTGCTTTGATCCTCTAAATTTTTGCACCACACCTCGGCGCGATCAAACTCGTCCTGCCCGATACAAAGGCAAAATTTTGCCTCCGCCCCGTCGGCTGCTTTTAAATGCTTGGCTAGGCTCTTGGGCTCGTATGAAATTTGAGTTTTACAAAGCTTCCGCAGCTTTAGCGCAAATGAAAATGCCGTGCTAACAAACGCCTCATCCAGCGCGCCGATATAAATCCCCTCGCGCTCTTGTGGGCTTTCGCGCGTTTTTAAAATTTCGGCTATTCGCTCGATACCGATCGCAAAGCCCACGCCCGCCGTCTTTCTGCCGCCTAAAAACTCCACGAGTCTGTCATAGCGCCCGCCGCCGCCTACGGCGCTTTGCGCGCCAAGCTCGCTTGAGACGAACTCAAAGGCGGTTTTGCAGTAGTAATCAAGCCCGCGCACGAGCTTCGCATCGATCTGAAATTTTTGTCCGTTTTGGGTTAAAATTCTTTGCAGCTGCGTAAATTCCGCGGCGCAGGCGTCGTTTAAATTCTCCGTTATGAGCGGCGCGGCGGCTAAAATTTTCTGGCAGCTCTCGTTTTTGCAGTCCAGTACGCGGATCGGATTGGTGTCGATGCGCCTTTGGCAGTCCTCGCAGAGCCTGTCTTTGCGATCTTGCAAGAAATTTACGAGCTTGGTTTTATACGCGGGCATGCACTCCTCATCGCCTAAAGAGTTGATTTTAAGCGTTGCGGCGACATTTAGCTCGCGTAAAATTTGAGCTAGCATCAAAATCACGCTCGCGTCCTCATAAACGCTATTTTCGCCGAAGCACTCGACGCCGAATTGATGAAACTCGCGCAGGCGCCCCTTTTGCGGGCGCTCGTAGCGAAACATCGAGCCTTGATAATAAAATTTATGCACGCCGCCGCTGCGATCGAGCTTTTTTTCGATAAAGGCGCGCACGACGCCCGCGGTGCCCTCGGGGCGCAGGCAGACGCTATCGCCGCTTTTGTCGCTAAACTCATACATCTCCTTGCCGACGATGTCGCTGCTCTCGCCGACGCTGCGGCGAAATAGCGCGGTCTGCTCGAGCTTGGGAGTTTCGATGAGGCAAAAGCCGTAATTGCGCGCCACGCGCTCGCACACGCTTAAAATTTGCGAGTAGATGCGCGCCTGTTCGCCTGAAATATCGTTCATACCGCGAAGTGCCTTGATCATCGATAAAATCCTTTGTGAAATTTTAAAATTTTCAAATTTTTGCGGCGATTATAGTTAAATTTTCCTAAATTTTAAGCCCTGCCGCTCGCGGTTTTGTATCGGTTCTGCTTATTTACATCGCGCGCCGCGATGATTTTAAAATTTCAAATTTATTCTTAAAATGCGGATTGCGCGATCTTTGAGAATTGTTTTAAACGATCGGCGTTTATAAAATTTACGGCGCGACGATCGGCGTAACGGCTGCTAATATTACATTCTGAGAGCTTGCAAATACAGCGCCAGGCTTATAAAAACAGCGCGCCGCTAGGTTTAATGTATCCCGCACTGCGAAGCGGTTTGATTTTAAATTTAATTTGCGATGCGTCGCGCCAGCTCGTGGCATGCTATGTAAAATTAAAGCGCCACCGAAATTTACGCGCTGCGCAAAATTTAACGCATTGCGTAAAATTTTAAATTTTACCGCGTCGTCGATCGCGCACCGTTTCGGCTTAGGCGTCTATTTTAAACCGGCTAAGCTCGGCGGTAAAATTTCTACTTCGCCGCCTTGAAGCTCAAGAATTCCTCGTAGCGGCGGTCGATGATCTCTTTGATCTCGGCGTAATTTTGCGGCGAGTTTTCTATGTAAAAATAGGCGTTGTCGAAGTTTTTATCGCCGAATTTGCGCGCGACGAAATCGTCGTAATCCTGCAAATACCAGCCGTGCGTTTTGGCAAATTTCGTGCGGTCCGTGGTGTAGTAGGCCTTCGCAAAGGCCTTGTCCGCGGTATTTAGCTCGTCGATGCCCAGCACGCCGTCCATGGCGCCAAAAAAATACCCGCGATAATCAAAGCTATCGTCCATCCGCGCTATATCGTCCGCGAAATCCGCCGCGAAGTCCTTGGAGTAGAGCTTGCGCTCCATGCACCAGCGGAAGAAAAACGCGATGTGCGTCGCGCCGTTTTCCTGCGGGATATCTGTCGGCGCATTTTTCGCGCCCCAGTGCCATTTTGCCTTGTCGTAGGTCACGTAAGCCATTTTGTTCTCCTTTTTTGGACTTTAAGTTGCATAAATTTTAGAAATTAAAAGCAAACAAGGCTTGGTAAAGCTCTAAATTTTATCCGATGCAATCTGCGCCGTGAAATTTCAAATTTTATATCAGATCGCCCGTTACCTCATAATCACATTCGCTTCGTAAAATTTTGCCGCGACTAAAATTACGTTTAAATTCTATCGCATCTCGTAGAATTTCATGCACCCCGTCCTATGTCTTTCAGTCGCTGTTTTGCCGCAGCCGTCACGTCCTCTTCGTAATCGTACCACGCAAACATCGCGCCGTGCTGCACCGAGCCGCCCAGCAGATCGCCTCCCTGGCGGTTTTTCAGATCGATATTTGCGACCTTAAATCCGTCCAGCGTCGCTGCGAATTCGCGCAGGCGCTGCGGCGGGGATTTGAGCTTGGTGTAGAGGTAGCAGCGCCCCGCCTGTCCCTTGCGCCCGACGCGTCCGCGCAGCTGATGAAGCGACGCGAGCCCCATCCGCTCGGCGCCCACGATTAAAATGACGCTAAGCCGTGGCAGCGAGATGCCCACTTCGACGATCGTTGTAGTTATCAGCAGTCGCCCCTCGTCTCGGAAGCGGCGCAAAACCTCCTCCTTGTCCTTGTCGCTGCCGTGAGTGATCATCACGTCCGCAAACTGAGCCTTCCAAAACGGCGCCGCCTCCTCAAGGCTTTGATAGACCGAGCTTTCGCTTTGCTGCACGAGCGGATAGACGATGATCGCTTGATTGCCCGCGGCGAGCTCACGGCGCAGATCCTGCATAAAGCCAGCAAATCCGTCGTTTTGCAGGATTTTGGTTTTGATCTGTTTTTCAAACGGCAGCTGTTTTAAAAAGCTGAAGCTCACGAGCTCGGATTGGATCATGCTTAGCGTGCGCGGTATCGGCGTGGCGCTAAACTGAATGAAATGCGCGCGAAACTCGCCGTTTTCGGTGAGGCGCGCGATCTTTTCGCGTTGGTTGGAGCCGAAGCGGTGCTGCTCATCGACCATTATGAGATTTGACGGCGCGAGCTCGTGGTAGAGCAGGGCGTGAGTGCCGATGATAAGGTGCGCGCCCACGAAATTCGGCTCGCGATCGCCGCTTTTTACGAGCAGGACCTTAATCTGCGGCGGCAGCAGACGGCGCGCCTCGGCGTAAATCTGCTCGGCTAGGATGCTCGTAGGCGCCATCAGATAGCTGATGCGCGGGTAATTCATCGCCGCGCTAGCGAGGATGACGAGAGTCTTTCCGCTGCCTACGTCGCCCATGACGACGCGGCGGCGCGCCAGAGGGCTTTGCAGATCGCTAGCGATATCCTTTATCGCGTTTAGTTGATCGTGCGTAGGCTCGAAAGGAAGCGAAGTAAGCCAGTCTGAAATGTCGTGCAACGGGTAAATTTGCGCAGGGAAGCTCGTTTTTTTCGCGCTTAGCTTTTGCAGGTAGTTTAGAATTTCGACAAATTTCAGCGTGCGTAAAATTTCAGCACCGCTCATAGATGCGACGGCTGCGGCTCGGACGGCATCGGCGGCATGGACAGTTCCAGCGTCGCTTGCAATTTGAGCTATTATAGGTATGGCGGTTGTAGCTTGGGCGGCTGCGGTCTGGATAGTTTCAGTTTGATAATGCGTAGATTGCACGACACAATCGCGCGAAGCGCTCATCGGTGCGGCGAGCGCGTCCTGAACAGCCTCGGCGCTGCTTGTGGCCTGAATGATCGTAGGCTCCGCGGTTGCGGTCTGCACGGCTACTGCCGTCTGAAGCTTTTCGGTTTGATCGCATGCAGGCTGCGCGCCCGTAGCTTGCGTGCTCAAAGTTTGGATGGTCGCGAATTGCGCGCTCGCTACTTGGCTTGAAGTTTGGATTGTTGCGGGTTGCATACCTGCTTCTTGAGTTTGGGGGGTTACGGGTTGCAAATCTGCGATTCGAATGTCTGAAGTTTGAACCGCTGCGAATTGCGTATCTATATCTTGGGTGCTTAAATTTTGCTGTGCGGCTTGCTCGGCTACGGACTGCTCGGTAATGACATGCTCTAGCATGGGTTGTGCGGTTGCGACTTGAGCGTCTGCTGACCGTGCTGCTGCTTGGACGTCGGATACTAGATCGTTTGAAATTTTTTTCCCGCTTGCAACCGCTTCATTATCGGCTTTAAGATCGTCTGAAATTTCATCCTCACGCGCCTCGGCGTCGTATGCGGCAAGAAAATCCTCGTCGCCTTGAGCGCTAAAATTTTCGTCGTTATAAATTTCTGCATCGTGCGCTTGACGCTCCTCGCCGTCTAAAATTTCATCGCTCGCAATCTCGTCGTTACGGAGGCTTGGGAGGAGTGAAGTATCCGCGTCCTTTGTAATTCCGCCGCTTAAAATTTCATTCGTCGCGCCGCGCTTTGCTTCGCAGGCAAGAACTCCGTCGCTTCGCGGATAGTTTGAAATTTTACCTCCAAAAATCTCATCATTTTGCGATCTGCCGTTTAAAATTTCGGCGGCGGCGGAGCTTTGTAAGCTTGGAATTTTGCCGTTATCTGAAATTCCATCGCCATTTAAAATTTTATCGCTTAAAATTTCACTGCCGCTCGGGATTTTGCCGCTGTTTGAAACGTCGTCGCGCTCGCCGAAATTTTCCGCGCCGCCCTCCTTGAGCTGCCTATTTAGCGCGGCTAGCATTCGCACGCTGCGCGGCGAGCTCTCGTGTAGCGCGAGCAGTACCGCCGCCTCGTCCGCGCGCAGCCCGCAGCCTAGAAGCGCACTCGCGCTTAGATATTTTTTGATCAGCTTTTGCGCCGTAGCGTCGCTCAGCGCGGCTTTATATTTGGGCGCGATCCTGCCCGGCTCGCTTACGATTTTTGGGTTTACGAACTGCCACGAGCCGAAGCTCTCGTCGCATTTGCCGTGGATGAAGAATTTTTTGCCGCGCTTAAAGGCGCCGAAGTGCCAGCTTTTGGCGTTGAAGATCACGATTTTGATCTCGCGCTCCCAGCTGAGGCAGTGCGCCGTGACGATGAGCATCGAGCCGCGCCTGTGCTGGAAGAGGCACTCGACCTCTGCCGTGCTCTCGCCCGCGCACGGCGCGTCCCCCACGCTTAGATCGTCGAAGCTTTTGGGCAGAAGCAGCGCCAGATCCAAAAGCGTCGTAATGCCCGCCTTTTGCAGCGTCGCCGCGTCTTTTGCTTCAAAAATCAATTTTCATCCTTTAAATTTGATAGGCGTTTAAGCCCTTGCGCTGCGAAATTCTATGCGCCGTGCAGATCGCTCACCGAAATTTAGCCGAAATTTTACCTGTCGCAGCGAGATCGCTCACTTAAATTTATTTAAAATTTTCGCCCATTGCGGCAAATTTACTCGCCGGCTGCGCCTGTAAATTTTGCCCGCTCTGCGCGTTGTTTTTATTTGGCGGCCGTACTTTGCAGCGTGCGCTAGGTTTTAAAATAGCGCGCGATCGCTTTTAAAATTTAACAGCGCGATTTGCAAACCGCAAAAATTCAATTACGGCAGCCGTCACTCCGCGCCTTTTTAAATTTCACGGCGCGGCTTACAAACGGTGTGCGAAATCGGGCTTTGATTTTGTGCGCTAAAATTTTACCGAGCCGCGCACGGCGCCTTTAAATTTAGCCGCCCTTATAAGGCTCGCAGATTTAGCGGCTTTTGCAAAGCCTCGCAAGTTTTAGCG
>NZ_CALHHT010000001.1 GCF_938031315.1 uncultured Campylobacter sp. | reverse complement strand
TTTGAAACCTACGGACTTCAAACCTTAAGCCCCTAAAAATCGGCGCTTAAAGTACTGCTGCATTTTATTATGCCTTGATTTGTGCTCCGCCTGATAAAATTTAGATTGAAAAATATATTATTGACACCCCGACTTGGATCTGGGCGGATTTCAGTTTGTCGTGCGTCAGGATCAATCATACCGAAGCCAAAGCCCGGCTACTATCTAATGGATTTTAAATTTGCCGAGCGTTCAAAGAGTAAAAAGAGTAAATTATATCGGGGTTTCGCTCTAGCTCTCGATATAGGTTTTGAGTTTGCGGCCGATTTTTGGGTGTTTTAGCTTTTTGATTGCCGAGCTTTCGATCTGGCGGACGCGTTCGCGAGTGATGTTGAGCTCCTTACCGATCTCTTCGAGCGTGCGGTCGCTCTCGTCGTCAAGCAGTCCGAATCGCATGCGGATCACCGTGCGTTCGCGATCGTTAAGCTGTTCTAAGATGTCGTCGATCTGCTCTTTGAGGTCGGATTTTAAAATTTGCTCGATCGGCGAAACCGAGCTTTTGTCCTCGACAAAATCGCCGAATTTGCCGTCATCCTCGTTTCCGATCGGCGCTTCTAGGCTGATCGGCTCCTTTGTGATTTTGATGACTTGCTTTACCTTATCGACGCTAAGGCCTACCTCTTGCGCGATGACGTTGATATCGGGCTCTTTGCCGCCTTCTTGCATATATTTGCGCGTGATTTTATTAATTCGATTTATCGTCTCGATCATATGGATCGGGATGCGGATCGTGCGAGCTTGATCGGCGATGGCGCGCGAGATCGCCTGGCGGATCCACCATGTCGCATAGGTCGAAAATTTATAACCGCGCTTGTATTCAAATTTATCCACAGCCTTCATAAGCCCGATATTGCCCTCCTGGATGAGGTCTAAAAACGGCAGCCCGCGGTTGGTGTAGCGCTTGGCGATGGAGACGACCAGGCGCAGGTTGGACTTCGCCATGCGCGCCTTTGCGTTGTCGCTGATGCGCTTTCCGCGCTTGATCTGCTCTAAAATTTCTTTTAGCCGCTCGGGCTCGAGATTAAAGCTTTTTTTGCTCGCTTCTTTTGTCAAAAAGAGCTTTTTTATATCGACGTAGGTCGAGACCATCGTAGCTTCCGGCACGCGCGCGATGATGTCGTCTTTGCTAAGCCTCGTGATCTCTTTTAGAATTTTTTTGTGATTTTCGCGCAGTTCGGCGCTAAACATCGGCAGCTTATACTCTAAGCGTTTGAGCTCCTTTTCAAAGCCCTCGTCGCTTTTTAGAGCGGTCTCCATCGATTTTACGATCTCGGTGATGAGCTTGCTAGTTGGGCCCAGATCCATGAGTTTTTCTTTTAAAATTTTCTTTTTAAACGCCAAGTTCAGCTTCGATAAAATTCCTTTGCTCTGCTTAATCGCTTCGGCGTTTTTCTCGGCAAATTTCATCCAGTCCTTTTTGGCTTTTTCAAGAGCCTTGAAGCTTTCGATGACCTTTAGAGCACGCTTATCGTTCTTTTTAGAGCGCCTTTGCTTCGCCTCGTCCGCGCTTTCCTCATCCTCCTCGTCGTCGTAATCCTCCTCCGATAGTTCCTCTTCGTCCTCCTCTTCACCCTCTTCGTCGCTGTCGTCAAAGCTTTTGAAAAGCTCCTTTACGCGGCGCTCGCGGTTGATAAGCGGCTCTTTATAGTCTAAAATAAAGTCTATTAAGTACGGCACCGAGCAAAACGCGTCGATGATGATGTCTTCGCCGAGCTCGATTTTTTTGCTGATCTCGATCTCTTCTTCTTTCGTTAACAGCGGGATCTGCCCCATTTCGCGCAGATACATCCGCACCGGGCTGTCCGAACGGCTCCACTCCAAAAGCTCGACGTCGCTGGATAGGTCAAACTCCTCGTCCCAGCCCTCGTCCAGCAGCTTTTTTTGCGTGGCTTCTTTGAGTTTCGCGTCCTCTAAATTTTTGATTTTGGAGATTTCTGCGGCGGAGATCAGCTCAACGTCGAATTTTTTCGTAAGCGCTTCGACCTTCTTAACGGCCGTCGCGGTGGGGGCTTTATCGAAAAATTTTATCAGTCTTTCGTAGGTGATGTAGCTTTTTTGATTTTCGTCGAAGAACTGCTCGATGGGCGTTAAGGCGTCTTTTGGGCTCGCCATAAAATCTCCTTGTGTCGTTGTGTATTTGGTTTTGGAAAATCGGATTATACCGAAACGCTCTTTATTTTTGCTTATATACGGAGCAAACTATCTAAATTTAATAATTTTTGAAATTCTAGAAATTAGGCTAAATTTTAAAATTTAGGTTATATTTTTAGCCAAATTTAAGATTTATTCTCCGCTTTTGCACCGCCGATCCATGCTTGCCTTGCCGATCTGCGCCGCCGCGTCTGCCCCGGTACCCGCACGTACCATGAAATTTCGCGGCGGAGAGCGCTTGGAATTTTAAAGCGATTGAGCGGATTTTAATAAATTTGTCGGTAAAATCGCGCATCTATTTTAAAATTTAAGGCGGAAATATGGCAAAAGTATGGAAATTCGGCGATGATATCGACACCGACATTATTATCGCGGCGCGCTACCTAAATACCTCCGACGCGGCGGTGCTTGCGACGCACATCATGGAGGATGCGGACAGGGATTTTTCGTCCAAAATAGCTCGCGGCGACATTATCGTAGCGGGGAAAAATTTCGGCTGCGGCAGCTCGCGAGAGCACGCTCCGATGGCGCTTAAGGCCGCCGGAATTTCATGCGTGATCGCAAAAAACTTCGCTAGGATTTTTTATCGAAACAGCTTCAACACGGGCTTTTTGATCCTCGAATGCGACGAGACGGATAAGATCGCGCAGGGCGACGAGCTTAGCATCGATCTAAAGGGCGGCGTAATTAAAAATTTAACTCAAAAAACTGAGTATAAATTCGGCGCGATACCCGAGTTTATGCAAAAGCTACTCGACGCGGGCGGAGCGATAAATTACGCAAAAACAAAGATAAACTTGTAAGGAATTTGGATGAAAAAATACGACGTATGCGTGATAAAAGGCGACGGAATCGGCCCTGAGATCATCGAAGAAGCGATCAAGGTGCTCGATGCCGTAAGCCATAAATTTAATTTCGAGCTAAATTTTGACTACCGCTTGATGGGCGGCGCGGCGATCGACATTATGGGCGTTCCGCTTCCAGACGAGACGCTAAATACCGCTAAATCGAGCGACGCGGTGCTTTTCGGTGCGATCGGCGGCGCTAAATGGGACGGCTTGCCGCGCGAACTGCGTCCCGAAAGCGGACTGCTAAAAATTCGCAAAGAGCTTGGAGCGTTTGCAAATTTGCGTCCTGCGATGATTTTTGATGAGTTGATAAACGCTTCGACGCTAAAGCCTGAGATCATCAAGGGCGTCGATATAATGGTGGTGCGCGAGCTTACGGGCGGGATTTATTTCGGGCAGCCGCGCGTTAAAAACGAAAAGGACGCGCTAAATACGATGTGCTACAACGTCTCTGAGATCGAGCGCGTGGCTAAGGTCGCGTTTGAGGCCGCGCTTTTGCGAAATAAAAAGATAACGCTCGTGGATAAGGCCAACGTGCTTGAAACAAGCCAGCTGTGGCGCGAGGTCGTAAGCGAGCTAGCGAAAAATTATGCGGGGATAAATTTGGAGTTTATGTACGTCGATAACGCTGCGATGCAGCTCGTGCGGGCGCCTGCGCAGTTTGACGTGATTTTGACGGAGAATTTATTCGGCGATATTTTAAGCGACGAGGCGAGCATGATCTGCGGCTCGATCGGACTGCTTCCGAGTGCGAGCATCGGCGGCAAGGTAGGCATCTACGAGCCGATCCACGGCAGTGCGCCCGACATCGCGGGGCAGGGGATTGCAAACCCGATCGCTACGATCTTAAGTGCTGCGATGATGTTAAAATACGCATTCGGCGAAAATGAGGCCACAGCCGCGATCGAAAGTGCCGTACGCGCCGTGCTTCGCGACGGATACCGCACCAAGGATATCGCGCAGTACGATGCCAAAGAAATTTGCTCGACTGCAGAGATCGGCTCGATCATCGCGGGTTACGCGGCCAAGGCTTAGGAGCCAGCCTTGAATGGTGCTCTAGCATACGCTATGGAGCTTGAGAAAAAAGGCGATATCTACGGCGCGATGCGGATTTGCCGCGGTATTTTACGCGATAATCCGCAAGATGGCGATGCGGCGGTGCTTTTTGCGCGGCTAAATTTAAATCATCGAGTAAGCTCGGGCGTCAATATGGCGATGCTGGAGCGCTTTTTAAGCGTCGATGCGCGCAAACAAGCGGAATTTAAGAGGTGGCTAATTGATGTATGAAAATGAACTGGAAGATATCATCGAAGCAGTAAATGAGATGAAAGTGCAAAAGCGCGCGCAAGATTTGGCAGTGCAGCAAGAGGGGGCTGTGAATGCAAACAGCGCTGAAGCAGGAGCGCAGGCTTCGCAGGATGCTTTAAGCCCCACTTCTTTTGCGCCAGATCCCATTGCATCTGGCGCCTTAAATTCCACATCTGCACCGGATATCGCTTCATCAAACGCGCAAAATTTCACTTCCTTAGATACCAAAAATTCCACTTCGCGTTTTGTTTCATCGGACGCTTTAAATTCCGCCCTAGATCGTTCAAATGCCCTTGCACGCAAGAGCTCTGCGCCTAGCAGCACGGAATTTGCAGCGGACGCTACTTTAAAAAAATCTGCCGTAAAAGATGAAAATTTTACTTTTTCCAGCGAGGAGAATTTTAAAAATTCTGATCTTACAGGCGGTGAAAATTCCGTGGCCTCCGTCTCTTTAAATGGAGAAAATTTTATAAATTCCGCTTCTGCAAGTGGCAAAGATTCCGCAAATACTGCTTTTGCAAACGATGAAATTTTAAAAAGCTCCGCCGCAAAATTTGACGAAAGCTTTCGTGATTTATCGGGTATCGCAGGCGAAATTTACGATAGTTTAGGCGGCGATATGAATGGGTTTATTTCGCCTCAAAGCAGGGACGCAAGCATAGCGCAAAGCTCTGCCGAAAGTAAAGATTTTGAATTAGCGCTAAATTCTACGGATGACGACTCCCAAAGTAAGCAAGATTTGACGCCTCGTATTTTAGGCGCGCATTTTAAGGAGCTAAGCAATGACGATTTTGGGCCTGGCTCTGATTTCAAAGAAAGCGAGGCTGACGATTATTT